>JAITLF010000182.1 GCA_031278025.1 Treponema sp. | reverse complement strand
AGGGAGAAAAGTCGAAGTGTTGACGGGTAACTATCCTATAGCGGAAAAGCCGGGGGCCAAGAGCGGGAAGGGACAGGTGAGCGGAGAGGAGGAATAGCGGAAAGGCGGGATGAGGCCCGCCTCCGCCGCCGTGAAGAACGCCGCCTTATCATTCAGCACCACCAGCTCCATGAAGTTGTAGATGTCCGCCAACTTGTCCGCCTCGGGGCCTGCACGGACCCGGGCCGCCGCCGCGTCTTCCCCCCGAGCGAGGTGGCGGTCCACGCGAAAGGGCGCCAGCCCGCCGTCCCCCTGCTGCTACGTGGGTACGGCGCCGCCGGGCGCCGCCGGGGGAATGGCGGTGATAGTGTTGAAACATCCTGCCAGCAAGACCGACAGAACTCCGGCAACAACAAGGAAACCACGTTTCGCGGTTTTCATAGAGAACCTCCTGAGGCTAAGGGAATATAAGGAAATAAAGAGAGCTAGTAGACAGACAACCCGTGCCGGCGGCTGCGCCGGCGGCTGCGCCGGCGGCTGCGCCACTGGCCGGGGAAATAGAGAAGGGGGGGGGGGGGGGCCCAATAAACCATCATTCGCTCCTTTTTTCGGTAATGCCCTAGCACTTACTATAGCGCGGAACCCTAAAAAAACAATCCCCGGCGGGCAAAAGCCCAACCTTTGGGGGGTCTGGGGGGCCTTGGGCCTCCCAGCTTTCTTCTACCTCCGTATCTCTTAGTCTCAGCTGCATCCGGTCGTCCCGCCGCAGGTGTCGTGCGACGCCTGCGCGAAGTCTCAGCTGCACCCGGTCGTCCCGCCGCAGGTGTCGCATTTCATGCAGGTACCGTTCCGGACCAGGGTGAAGGACCCGCAGGCGGGGCAGGGGTCTCCTTCGTAGCCTTTGATACGCGCCTGGGCGATGCGGTCCGCTTCGGTTTTGGCGTGGACGCGGGGCCCTCCTTCGTCTTTGGTACCCGTGGCGGCGAGGTCTTCGGGCGTAACCTGGCCCAAATCGGTCCGTTTAAGGTAGCTGATGGCCAGGTCCCGGAAAATGTAGTCGATGACGCTGGTAGCCATTTTTACATAGTCGTGGCCCTGCACCATGCCGTTTGGCTCAAACTTGGAGAAGGTAAAGGCGTCTACGTATTCTTCCAGCGGCACCCCGTACTGAAGGCCCAGCGAAACGGCAATGGCAAAACTATTGAGGAGGCTCCGGAACGCGGCGCCTTCCTTGTGCATGTCCAGGAAGATTTCCCCTAACGCGCCGTCCGCGTATTCGCCGGTGCGGAGGAAGATGGAGTGGCCCCCTATCTTGGCTTTCTGGGTATAACCGCTCCGCCGGTTGGGGAGGGGCCGCCTGACCTTCGCCGGGATCGGACGGTCCGGCGCATGTTCCGCGGATGCCGGATCCTCCGGGGCCGGGGCAGGCCCGCCGGCGCTCACGGTCCGCTCCACCGCCAAAATGGCATCCGCCAGCGGGTCCGCGCCCGGAGCAAAGGAGGACAGGGGCTGGGAAAGCTTGGACCCGTCGCGGTACAGGGCAACCGCCTTGACGGCGCTTTTCCAGGCCAGCATGTACGCCCCTTTCACGTCTTCGTAATTCGCGCTGTTGGGCATGTTGATGGTCTTGGAAATGGCGCCGGAAACAAAGGGCTGTACCGCGGCCATCATGCCGATATGGGCTTTCCACGGGATAGACCGCGTGCCGTTCTTGCCCGAAGGCGTAGCGGTATCAAACACGCGGTAATGCTCCCGCTTAAGCCCCGGCGCTCCCTCCAGGCCCATGGCGCCGCAGGCGTAGCGTTCCGCCGCCTGGATGTCCTCAGCGGTAAAGCCCAGGTGTTTGAGCAGGCTGAATTCAGGCTGGGACCATTGGGCTTCCGGCACGGCAAGGACCTTTTCCACAAAGTCCCGCCCAAGGACCCAGGGGTTAAATACCCCCTCCAGGTTGAGGCTGTTCCCGGCCGCTGCCTCCGCCGCGGCAATGGCGCCGGGCGTAAACCCCCGGCTCTTCAGGGTTTCGGGGTTGATCCCCGGCGCTCCGGCCAGGGTTTTGCGTCCCGTGGCGTAGGCGGTGATGTTCTCGATAGCTTCCGGGCTGTACCCCAGGTTTTCCAGGGCCGGCGGGACGGATTGATTGATGATTTTGAAGTAGCCGCCCCCGGCCAGCTTCTTGAATTTGACCAGGGCGAAATCAGGCTCCACCCCGGTAGTATCGCAATCCATAAGGAGGCCAATGGTCCCGGTAGGGGCAATGGCGCTGATCTGGGCGTTCCGGTATCCATGAATCTCCCCCAGTTCCAGAGCCCGGTCCCAGGCGGAACGGGCGGCTTCCAGAAGGTAGGCCGGGCAGCAGGCGGCGATTATCCCCCTGGGCGGGGTATGAACTTCCTCGTATTCCCCGGCGGGGGCGTTGTAGGCTGCCCGGCGGTGGTTGCGTATCACCCGGAGCATGTTGTGCCGGTTGTCCCCGTATCGGGGGAAAGGGCCAAGTTCCGCAGCCATACGGGCGGATTGAGCGTAGGCTTCCCCGGACAGGATGGCCGACAGGGCGCCTGCAACCGCCCGGGCCTCATCGGAATCATAGGCCAGCCCCATCACCATGAGGAGGCTTCCCAGATTGGCGAAACCCAGCCCCAGGGTCCGGTATTCGTAGGAAAGCTGGGCGATCCGGGGCGCGGGAAACTGGGCCATCACGACGGAAATTTCAAGAATCGTGGTCCATATTCTGACCGCGTGGAGGTACCTTTCAAGATTGACGGTTTTACTCTTCTGATCGTAAAAGGCCGCCAGATTGACGGAAGCCAGATTGCAGGCCGTGTCGTCCAGGAACATGTATTCCGAACAGGGGTTGGAAGCCCGAATCTCGCCTCCCGCCGGGCAGGTATGCCAGTCGTTGATGGTGGTGTGGTACTGGAGCCCCGGGTCCGCGCACTGCCAGGCGCTCCGCGCCGCCTGGTCCCAAATGCCGCGGGCCTTGACGGTCTTTTCAGCCGTGCCGGAAATCCTGCCCGTGAGGTTCCAGTCCGCATCATCCAGGATCGCCTGCATGAAATCGTCGGTTACCCGCAGGCTGTTGTTGGAGGATTGCCCCGAAACCGTGTTATATGCCTCGTCATCCCACGCGGTCGTGAACACGGCGGGATTGACATCCCCATCGCCCTGCTCCAGCCGCCTGAGGATCTGGTAGAGATACGAGGGAGGAATCTTGTCTTCCAGCGCGTTCTTGAGCGCCTCCGCCAGGTCGTGGTTCTTTTCGGCGCTGAACCTGTCCCGGTCAGGCCCCCGGAAAGCGGCCAGGGCCTTTTTGACAGCCTCAAGGCGCTTCTTCACAATGGCCGATCCGATGACCAGGGAAGCGGCCTTGTGTTCTTCCGCGGCCTTCCAGTTGATGTACTTCTCCACATCCGGGTGATCCGCGTCCAGTGTTACCATTTTAGCCGCCCGCCGGGTCGTTCCCCCGGATTTAATCGCCGACGCGGAGCGGTCCCCTATCTTTAAGAACGAAAGCAACCCCGAAGACACGCCGCCGCCTGAGAGCTTTTCGTCCAGCGCCCTGATCTTGGAAAAATTGGACCCCGTGCCGGACCCGTACTTGAAAAGCCGCGCCTCACGGGTTACCAGGTCCATGATGCCGCCGTCGTTCACCAGGTCATCTTCAATAGAAAGGATGAAACAGTTGTGGACAACGACGCCGCCCGCAAGGAAGCTGCCGCTTTCGGTCTGAATGTCGTATACCGGCATTTCACCCGCCTGTTCTATTCCAACAACCGGTTCATAGAGCCAGGCGGGACGTTCCGTTTCCCCGGAGGCCCGCGGCGTGATCCGGACCACGCTCATGCCTTCCCGCAATTTTCCCGCCGCCAGCCATTGCGGCTCCTCCCCGGCTCCCGCGGCGCGGGCAAGTACCAGATGATCCGCCGTCGCTTCCAGGGCGCCGCCGTTTTTAAGCGCCGCCCTCAGTACCGGTTTAACCCCGTTTTCCCGGACCGCCACAATCGCGGTGGTTCCGTCTTTGTCGTATACCCGTGTTCCCACCGCATTCCGTTTCACCAGGCTGCCTATGGTAACCGGCCCCTGGGGGGTGCTAACCGGAACATGGCCGGGAAGGCACGCATGAGGCTGGGGCCGCTTATAGGCGCTGTCCGACTTTTTAAGCCGCCCGTCGACCGGGTCGATGTAGTAATGCCCCTGGGCAGGCCCGTCTATGCCGTATACGGCGTAAAGCCCCGTGTTGAACCACTGGGGGCTGTTGGGGGCCGCCATGCGGGAGGCCAGCATATAGCAGGTTTCGTCGTAGAACGCATACGCGTCCTCCTGGGTATCGAAATACCCGGTTTGGCGGCCCCAATCCATCCACGTATAGGCCAGCCGGTGGAAAACCTGCCGGGCGTCGTGTTCCGCCCCGTCTTCAGGAAGGGTTTCATCCGCCGCCGGAGCGCCGCCTGCTTCCCCGGCTGTCCCCCGGAGCGCCGCCCAGGCTTTCCAGGCGTAAATCCTGTCCGCCGGTACCCCCGCCTTGCGGAAATACTTCTGGGCGAGAATATCCGTGGCAATCTGGCTCCAGAAAACCGGCGCGATCACCGTGTCTTCCTCAAAGATCACCTTCCCATCGGGATTACGGATTTCACTCCGCCGTTTCTCAAAAACGATGGTATGATATGGCCCGTGGTTAGGATCTGTAAATAACCGATTGAATTTCATCATTTTTCCTTGTGTGTAATCGCGGCTAACCTGCCGGCATGAGCTAGCTCGCTCATGCTCGCTCATGCTCGCTCATGTTACCCTACAGGTAGTGTTGTGTTGAAGAAGGTACACTATATACAGGGGGATTGCAAGCCGTTCCATAACTCCCGGCAGGGCCGGGCGCATAGCGCGTACCCTTTATGGGAGGCTCCTCCGGCGTTGCCAGACCCGGCCTGGAACTTTCCAGCCGGTTATAAAACTTTTTTAACTGGTTATAAAACTTTTTTAACCGGTTATAGAACTTTTTTAACCGGTTATAAAACTTTTCCAGCCGGCTGGGAAACGGTTACCGCTCCCGCCGGTAACTCAGGCAGGCGCCGGGCCGCTGGGGACAAGCCCCCTTAGCGGGGGCGCCGGGGGGCAAGGCCGGCCCCCGCTATTAAAAAAAGAAGCGGGTCGCCCCCTGATCCGTTAAGACCAGCGCGCCCAGGACCGCCACATAGACAGCGAATCCCCATAACGACCGCTCGCGTACTATTTTCAGCATGAATTTTACCGCAAAGAACCCAACGATGGCCGCGGTGAGGGTCCCCGCAGCCACGGCCCCCGCGCCTATACCGCCCGCTTCGGAAGCAGTCCCGGCATCCCCGCCTGCCAGGTCCTTGAGTTGCAATACCAGCGCGCCCAGTATGGCCGGGATGGACAGGAGGAAGGAGAACCGCGCCGCAAGGTCCCGGTTCAGTCTCCGGGAAAGAGCCCCCGAAAGGGTCAACCCCGAACGGGAAACTCCGGGAACCACGGCAGCCGCCTGGCAGACCCCGATGGCCAGGGCATCAACCCAGCCCATATTCCCCGCCGGCAGGACCTCATCCGGCCTCCCCGCCGCTATCCGGTCCGTCTTGCCGGGCCGCCCGGACAAGCGCCACGAGACAAGGAGAGCCGCCGCGGTGAACAGAAATGCGAACCCCAGCAAGCCTCCGGATGAAAAAGCCCGTTCTATGCTGTCATTAAAGATCAGTGCGGCCGCGACGGTGGGAATCGTGGCCAAAATGAGGAAGCCCGTCATCGGCTGAAGGGGCCTGCGCAGGATACCCCAAATATCTTTCCATAACACGACAAACACCGCCGCCAGAGTCCCCGCATGGACCATAGTATCGAAGAACAGCGCCGGCCCGGAAATCTTAAAAAGCCGCTGTACCAGGACCAGATGGCCGGAACTGCTCACCGGCAGGAACTCGGTTATACCCTGGATTGCCCCCAGGATGACGGCCTCAAAAATTTTCATATTCAGACCATACCCGGATCGTCCCCGCAATGCAAGGGAATGCGGATACTCCGGGTGAGAAGAAAAGGGCCGGATAAAAAAAGTTGTTCAAAATTTGAACAACTTGCCTGAAAATCTCTTGCCATTCGTTTGGCAATATGATATGGTGCTAACCATAACAAGCGGCCTTTGGGCTGCGGATCCGGCAAGCCTGTTTCGGCGGCGGCGGGATTCCCGTATTAGACAGCGCGGCCCTATTTCCCCGCAGGGTGATAGGTAACGGAAAAAATTTACCCTTGCATGGTTGTAACCATAGCGGGAAGGGTTTTTCTAAAAATTTGCCCGCGTTTAGTAGCGTAAAAAGCCATGAAACCTCACAGGGTTTCCGGCGCTCCGGCTTTAGCCAAATTTGCTTATCCCCCGATGTTGAATAGTAAAGTAATTATCCGTCTTCCCGCTTTGATTATTGCCGGAGGAATATGGGTTCTTTCATCTCAGAGTACGCTTCCTCAGCCTAAGGGGATTCTGGGATTTGATAAGTTTCAGCATCTTGTTGCGTATCTTGCGCTGGCGGCGGCTGTGGGCGGCTGGATTTCTTCGGCGTTTTGGCAGTCGCGGCCTTTTCTGGCCTTTCTGGCGGCGGCGGTTCTCGCTTCAATCTATGGCGTGGTGGATGAAATTCATCAGTATTTTACCCCTGCCCGGGACTGTGATGTCTGGGATTGGGTTGCGGATACCCTGGGCGCTGTCTTTGGGGCGGCGGTAATGATGCGGGTAAATAGTTGCCTCTTAAATAAAATTAAGGATCTGCTTGGGGAAGCGGCATGAAAGGTATAATCCTTGCCGGCGGGTCAGGAACCCGGCTTTACCCTGTAACGCGGGCGGTTTCCAAGCAGATACTTCCCTTGTACGACAAACCTATGATCTACTATCCTCTGTCGGTACTAATGCTGGCGGGGATACGGGAAGTCCTTGTTATTTCTACTCCCCGGGACCTTCCCTTGTTTCAAGACCTCTTTGGGTCCGGAGACTGGCTGGGCATGCGGTTTTCGTATCAGGTTCAGGAAAGCCCCCGTGGTTTGGCCGATGCCTTTGTTTTGGGCGACGCCTTCATTGGCGGCGATACCTGCGCCCTTGTTTTGGGTGATAATGTGTTCTATGGCCGCAGCTTTAGTCTGACGTTGAAGAACGCCGCCGCCCGGATAGGGCGCGATGGGGGCGGCGCTATCTTTGGTTATTTTGTCAAAGACCCTGCCGCGTACGGCGTGGTGGAATTTGACGCTCAGGGCAAGGCTCTTTCTATTGAAGAAAAGCCCGCCTGTCCTAAATCTCATTATGCGGTGCCCGGTCTTTATTTTTATGACGGCGATGTTGCGGCGATTGCTAAAAGCATAAAGCCCTCCGCTCGTGGCGAGATTGAAATTACTTCGGTGAATAATGCGTATCTGGAAAGAGGGCGTCTTTCTGTGGAGGTGCTGGGCCGGGGCATGGCGTGGCTCGATACCGGGACTTTTGACGGCCTTCTTGAAGCCGCTAATTTTATTGCGACCATACAAAAGCGCCAGGGAATGTACGTTTCCTGTATCGAAGAGATCGCGTTTTCCAACGGCTGGATTTCCGGGGACGATCTTTTGAAGCTGGCCGCATCCTATAAGACTGAATACGGCGAATATCTTAAATATGTCGCTGGTGAATATTATTGATGAATATCGCAGTGCGCTGTTTTTGGGAGCGTTCCGGTGCCTATTGTTGTTGAGCCGTGCCCTATAGAGGGGCTCTATGAGATACGTCCTAAGATTTTTGGCGACAGCCGGGGTTATTTTTTTGAATCCTATTCCCTGCGGGATTTTGACGCCGCCGGACTGACTATGGACTTTGTTCAAGACAATCAGTCCCTTTCGGTCCGGGGCGTGCTTCGGGGGCTTCATTTTCAGAAGACCCGCCCCCAGGGTAAGTTGGTCCGGGTCATAGCCGGTGAAGTTTTTGATGTCGCTGTGGATATGCGTCCTGGCTCTTCTACTTTGGGTAAATGGCACGGCCTTGTTTTAAGCGGAGAAAAACAGAATCAGTTTTATATATCTCCTGGTTTTGCGCATGGATTTCTGGTGTTGAGTGAATCTGCGGTTTTTGCGTACAAGTGTACCGATTTTTATTATCCCGAAGATGAAGGCGGAATAATTTGGAATGATCCTGCGGTTGGTGTTGTTTGGCCCGGCTTGCAGATCGATTATATCCTTTCCGAAAAGGACAAGAAACTGCCGTGCTTTGGCTGATTGGCAATAAGGGTATGCTTGGAGCCGAGTTCTCCTTGATTCTGGAGAAACGGGGTATTCCTTTTATTGGTACCGATCGTGAGGTTGATATTGTTGATTCTTCGGCTCTTGTGTCTTTTGTCGAAAGCCGGGGGCGGGCGGAACCCATAACTTGGATTGTTAACTGCGCCGCCTATACCGCTGTTGACAAGGCCGAGGATGATCGGGACTTTTGCCGCCGTCTTAATACCGAAGGTCCTGGTAATATTGCCCGGATCGCTCAAGGCATGGGCGCCCGGCTTATTCATATATCTACTGATTATGTGTTTGACGGTAAGGGTGTCTGGGAAGGTGGAAGCCGCCGCCCGTACCGGGAGACCGATGAAACCGGCCCTGTTGGTGTTTACGGTCTTACAAAGCGGGATGGGGAGCGGGCGGTTTTGGAAAACAACTCCCGGTCCTATATTGTCCGTACCGCTTGGCTTTACGGCAGGCATGGCGGTAATTTTGTCCATACAATGTTGCGCTTGATGAATGAACGGGACGAGGTAAGGGTAGTGAACGACCAGTGCGGCAACCCTACCTGGGCGGGGGATCTTGCGGAAACCCTGGCCGCTGTTGTTAGTGGGGAACGGGACGGCCGGCAGGTTCCTTGTGGTATCTATCATTATACTGATGAGGGAAGCATTACCTGGTTTGATTTTGCCCTGGAAATTTACGGCCAGGGCCGGCGGCTTGGCCTTATTAAGAAGGATTGTGTTGTCAGGTCCTGTTCCAGCGCTGGGTTTCCCGCCAGAGTAACCCGGCCTATGTATTCGGTCCTGGATAAAGCTAAGATACGGAGCGCTTTGGGTGTTGATATACCGGCATGGGACGAAAGTCTGATGCGGTATTTGCGAACAATGGCGAAAGAAGAGGGTTTGTTGAATGATGTGGCAAGGAGTGATGCCCGCTGGAAGCCGCGCTTTGAAAGTTGCTCGCAATCCTTGGCGTAGCTGACCGGTGTGGTAAGCCGGTATCATGCTGATATTTACTGAAGTGGAGCGAACCGCACGCCAAGCGTTTAATCATGGAATAATTGGCAGCGATGAAGTCTGGATGCAGATGATTGAATCCCGTGATACTCTTTGCGCTAAGATCGTAAGCTGTTGCTGTACTGTATTTGGCAGGCTGAAAAACGAAAATCTGTTGAGCCGCATTAACCGTGTTGGTAAAGTAATACACGAAAAAGAAGGTTGTTGTTGCGTTCCTTGAAGAACATTCTGGTTACCGGCGGCGCTGGTTTCATAGGTTGTAATTTTATTCGTTTTCTTCTGGAAAAGACGCCGGATTTTACCGGTCGTATTGTTAACTTAGACGCCCTGACGTATGCCGGTAATGCGGCAAGTCTTGCCGATATTGATTCCCGGTTTGGCGGCAAACGCTATTTTTTTGAGCGTGGGGATATTTGCGACCGTGCCTTGGTAGAATCGTTGTTTGTAAAGTACGGCATAGATACGGTGGTCCATTTTGCGGCGGAAAGTCATGTAGATCGCTCTATCTTTGGTCCTGAGGCCTTTGTTAAAACCAATGTGGTGGGGACGTTTACCCTTCTTGATGCCGCCCGTACGGCATGGAAGGAAGGTTCGGGTTGCGGGTTCCGGCAGGATGTGCTGTTCCATCATGTCGGCACTGACGAAGTCTATGGCTCTCTGGGGGAGGCCGGGTTTTTTACCGAGTCCACTCCCTATGATCCCCGTTCGCCTTATTCGGCGAGTAAGGCCGCGAGCGATCATTTAGTAATGGCCTATGGTCATACGTATGGGCTGCCGGTTACTATGACTAGCTGTTCAAACAATTACGGCCCTTACCAGTTCCCCGAGAAGTTCATTCCTTTGATGATTCTTAATATGCTGGGGGGTAAGCCTCTGCCGGTCTATGGCGATGGTAAAAATATTCGGGACTGGCTTTTTGTGGAAGACCATAACAGCGCTGTCTGGACTGTTATCCGGAAAGGCGTGTCTGGTGAACGGTATAACATAGGCGGCGAGAACGAGTGGGAGAACATTAGGCTCCTTGAGTTTCTGATAGGAGTGGTGTCGGAGCAGACCGGCCTTGACGTTGAGAAAGTACAGTCCTCTATTACCTATGTGAAAGACCGGCTTGGCCATGATCGTCGTTATGCTGTTGATTGTTCCAAGATAAAACGGGAGCTTTGTTGGAAACGAAGCGTTGATTTTACAGAAGGTCTTTCTAAGACGGTGGCGTGGTATCTTGCTAATGCGCAATGGGTCGATAGTATCCGTAGTGGAGAGTATCAGCGCTGGGTAGAGAAAAACTACGGCGAGTCGCGATAGACCGCTGTAGTATTCCTGCCTTTTCCTGTTGCCGGGTGTTTGGGTACTATTCGAGGGTTAAGAGGTTTATGGGTCGGAGATTGTCTATAGGGATACAGAGTTTTGTCGGTATTCAGGAGGATAGTTTCTTGTATGTGGACAAAACCGCCCGAATACATCAGTTGATTACCGGTTCGGGCAAGGTTTTCTTTCTGTCCCGTCCCCGGTGTTTTGGAAAGTCTTTGCTCTGTTCTATATTGGGGGCGTTTTTTGAGGGTCGTTGTGAGTTGTTTGGTCCTGTTACTGGTATTCTTCTCTGGCTATAGATGCTCTTGTGGCGATTGCCTGGAATTGTCTAGAAAACACTGCTTTGAAAGTCGGTTTGTCTTTACGCGGTGATGTCTTGTCGAATCAATTTGGTAATTTAATTGTAGACATGAGTCGAAAGTTCGGTGAAAAGGCTGTGGTTATTAAGATGGCATAAGTTTTGACCACGGGAAGCGGAAGATTGGGACAGGGAAGGCGGCGCTGGTGTGAACGCTGAATAAAGCGGTGAAAATTTTGCCGTTGGTTTGGGTTTGTGTACGGGCAGAAGG
>JAITLF010000163.1 GCA_031278025.1 Treponema sp. | reverse complement strand
CAGGAATTCAAAGTATCTCCCATCGGGTTCATCTCCCCAGACGAAAAGGATAAAAGCGGGCCAGTTTTCATGGAGAAAACGACTGAAAATGTACCTCAGCGCACTAAAGAAATTGTCCTGACGGCCAGACCGGTTCCGGGCCCCCCGGTACTGCTCATCCCCCAAAAACAACAGCGTGTGAAACAAAAACGCCACCAGGTTCAACAGGCAAAAGTTCTCGCTCGCATGCTTCTCCCCATGCCCAAAGTTATGCTCAAGGTTGTATCCGTGGTTCTTCAGCACAATAATGTGCTGCCCCGGCATAGCCGGGGGTTTACGCTACCTAATTATTAGTGGCGGCATTTTGTGAAACCTGGTTTTGTGAAACCTGGTTTTGTGAAACCTGGGCAAATAAAGCCCGTTTTTCCCCCTCCGCCGGGAAAGCTGAGTGCTGAAGAGGGAACCGAAAAAATCCGGTAGAGTCTGTGGAGGGAACAGGGGGTAATGCTGTCGATAGTAGTATATGCGCTGTTAAGTTCGTTGCATCTCATGTTTTCAGCGCATACATTCACGGGCTCCCTTTAGCCTGCGCCGATTCCAAACGACGGAGGCGTCCGGCCCTGTTTCGTTCGTTACACCCTATCCCTACGTAAGCGCATATGGGTTTCTGTCCGCCCTTCCCCTTATGAAAGAGGTAACCACTATCGAAATCGGTAAGACCGGGGACTACGGCAAAATCAGAACCGCCGGGTCCATCAGTTTCATCCGTATGACTCTCTTTTTGCAGGCCGCCCTGATACTCCCGGAGAACACCCCCGTTAACATTGCCCTTTGGATAGTCATTACCACCGTTGTAGCGATAATCTCTAGTGCTTTCATTCCCCCGGAAGTATGAAAAAGTCCAGAGCTGGAGAACAGACCGGACGGACTCCTGGGGGAGCGGACAGGAGTAAGCGGGACGTCTGGCCGGCTCTGCTTATCGTGGGCCTGGTCATCAATGGCCTTGAATCGCCTGGGCATGTCTTCGGTATACGGTTTCTTCGCCCCGTATCTAACGGAAGCCCTGGAATAGGATGCCGTGGGCCTCATGAGGTAGGCAATAAGGGCCACGGCACCGGCTTCTGCGGCGGATTTTGTCCTGGGGATGCGGTATAGGGAGAGTTCTTCTGGAAAGTCAAGGAAGCTACGGCGGCGTCATTCGGCGCACAGGCGATCGGGCAGTCCGGATGTGAAGTTAATCGTGAGTCGAAAGGTTTTGGCATCAGTCCGCTTAATAACGATAAATGGTTTTGGGGGTTGGCATAGCATCGTCTCCTGTTTTTGTGCCCAGCGCAAAACTGCTAAACGATAAAGGCCCGATGCTACGAGTCTTGAAAAAACCAAAAAGAAGCCATTCCGTAATTCCTTATCTTATGTAGAATTACCTTTGGGCCATCAAGGACTTGAACCTCGGACCAAGAGATTATGAGTCTCCTGCTCTAACCAACTGAGCTAATGGCCCCCACCGGTAATTTTTATAGCGGACCCGTGTAAAAAAGTCAAGCGCCCCTTTCCAACCTGCGCGGAAATGGTTAGTCTAAAATAAAATGTGTGGTTTCTTCTATGAATAAGCGGAATAAGCGGCTTTCCCTTCTAACGTTCCTGTTGACGGCGGCCTTGTTTTTGCTTCCCCCGGCTTGGGGAGAGGTGTTTTTTTATAAGCATAAGGCGGGGGACAAGTACCGTATTCTCTCGAAGGTGAACGAATCGGTGTACATGGACCGGAGGTTGAGCCACACGGCGGAGGTTTTGAACCGGATCGCGGTAATGGTGGAGGAGGAAGCGGGAGGCCGCGCCCGGCATAGGGGGCAGTTCCAGACAGCGGAACGGGCGGTTGGACAAGGCGGTATGAGTTATCAGTGGGCCCGGGACTACGAGTCGGTGTTTGAACGGGACCGGCAGGGGTATATCACCATAGACAAGGGGTATTTTATGCCGGTGGTGCGGAACGTACCGGTCTTTCCGGACCGGGACCTTAAACCGGGGGATACCTGGAGCGCCGAGGGGCACGAGGTACACGATTTTCGGGACAGTTTCGGCATAGACGATCCCTACCGTATTTCCTTTACGGCGGATTATACCTATCTGGGGATGCGGAAGCGGCAGGAAAAGGAATACCCGGCCTTTTCCGTGTCCTACCGGGTATTCAACGAGCCGGAGGCGGTTCAGGGGCGGATATGGCCCCGGCGTATCATAGAGGCTTCGGATCAGGTGGTGTTCTGGGATTTTGAGCTGGGACAGGCGCGTGCGTACGAGGAGGAGTTCCGCGTCGTGTTAGAGCTTTCCAACGGGAGGACGGTGGAATACCGGGGTAATGCGGAAGCGGAGATTCTTGAGTCTTCCGGGATGGACAAGGAGCGTATTGCCGGGGAAATAGAACGGGACCTGGACAGTCTGGGGCTAGAGGACGCCTCAGTGCGGGTCGTGGAAGAAGGGATAGCCATAAGCCTCGAAAATATTCAGTTTGACGCCGATTCGGCGGTCTTATTGCCTGGGGAGACGGCCAAGCTGGACAAGATCGGGGAGATCCTCCTCAAGTACCGGGATCGGGACATCCTGGTAGGAGGGCATACGGCCCTGGCGGGAACGGCAGCGGGACGACGGCAGCTTTCCGGAGAGCGGGCCGCCGCGGTGGCGGATTACCTCATTAAACGGAAGGTTAGGGACGCGGACCGTATCGTTGTTCGGGGCTTTGGGGCGGAACAGCCCCTGGGGGATAACCGGACCGAAGAAGGACGGCAGCGGAACCGGCGTGTCGAGATCACCATACTTGAAAACTAGCCGCGTATATGTATAAATAAATACCCATGAAGCATACCGGACCTGAAAATCTTGCCATTCTTGCATGTCCGGGGGGTGAAGTATTCGCCGATGAAGTTATCCATCACCTAAAAAAAAGGTATCATCATAAATTCAGCCAGACCATATCGAATATGGCAAAAAAGTATGCCCTGGATGCGGACGCGGTGATGCGCCATGTCAGCTTTATCTATGACGCGATCCGGGACGAGGCCGGGATTCACACCCCCCGTTTCAAGGCCTCCACCCGTTTTGTCCTGTTTCCCAACGGGGAAATCAAGGCCGAAATCCTTGAGCCGGTCAGGGGTAAGGACGTTTATATTGTCCAGGACCCGGAAAACCACTATCCCTTAACCTTTAACGACGGCGTCCTTAAAATGCCCCTTACGGTAAACGATCACCTTATGACCATCCTGGTAACCGTTGACGCGGTGAAACAGGCAGGGGCGGCTCGTATCACCCTGGTAACGCCGGTTTATCCCTATTCCCGGCAGCACAAGAGAAAAGGCCGCGAAGGGGTTACCGCGAGCCGTATCGGGTATATCCTGGAATCCCTGGGCGTGGACCGCATCATCACCCTGGATATTCATTCCCGTGAAATAGGGAACGGGTTCAACTTCATGCGCATGGAGAACCTTCATGCCAGCTATCAGATTATCAGGCAGCTTTCCCGGATCGCCGAAATCCAGAGCGGCGATTTTGTCGTGGTCTCCCCGGACACCGGGGCGGTGGACCGGAATAAGTTTTACGCCACCGCCTTTAAGAAGCCCCTGGCCCTGCTCTATAAGGAGCGGGACTATTCCCGGATTTCCAAAGACGCCCAGGAAAACAACATCGCCGAGATTAAGCTCCTGGGGAACGTGCGGGACAAGACGGTGTTCATGGCCGACGACATGCTGGGTACCGGCGGCACCCTCCTTAAGGCCATGCGGTTCCTGCGGGAACAGGGGGCGCGGAAGGTGATAGCCGGCATCAGCCTTCCCCTGTTTTCCGGAAACGCCATAGCGCATTTTGACGCCGCGTTCCGGGACGGGCTTTTTTACCGCATCATCGGGACCAACGCGGTCTATCAGGAAGAACTCCTTAACCGGGAATGGTACATCAGCGTGAACATCACCAAGCTGTTCGCCCAAACTATTTCCCGCCTCCACCAGGATCAGTCCCTCAGTTCCCTCCTGGACAACCGGGAGATCATCGAGAAGCTCTTGGCGGATACTTGAACGAATGAAGGCGGAAGGCGGGGGGATCGGGAAGGAGGAGGGATCGGGCGGGATCCCTTCGATTTATACATGCCGGCGATAACGAGCTCCCCATGACGATCTTCCGATGACGATCTTCCGTATTCCCCAAACCATTACCGCCCTTCTTTTCGACATGGACAACACCCTTTACTCCCATGAGGAATACCTGCGGTTCCAGCGGGAAAGCCCCGTACGGCGCCTGGCGGAACTGAGGAATACCGGCTTTGATGAAATGCGGCGGGAAATCGCCGAATACCGGAAGACCCGGTCGGCGGAACATGGCGCATCCGGCGGCAGCGCTCAGATAAGCCTGGGGAATGTCTTTCTGGCCTTTGGCGTTTCCATCGAAGAAACCATCCGCTGGCGGGAGGAACTTTACGAACCGGCGCGGTTCCTCAAGAAGGACCCCAAACTCCGGGAAACCCTTACGGCGCTGGCGTCAACCTTTTCCCTGGCAGTGGTAACCAACAACCCGGTCCTGGTGGCCCGGAAGACCCTTGCCGTGTTGGGGGTGGCGGATCTCTTCGGCGCCCTGGTGGGTCTTGACACGTGCGGGGTATCCAAACCCCACACGGCCCCTTTCCTGAAAGGGGCGGAACTTTCAGGGGCGTCCCCGGCGGCCTGCGTTTCCATTGGGGACCGGTACGACATAGACATTGCCCTGCCCCTGGACCTGGGCATGGGGGGTATCCTGGTGGACGGGGTGGAAGACGTATACGGCCTGGGCAGCCAGCTTTTCTTCCGTTAAATCATTGCGGGGACCGGCCCGGCGTTTCCGGGCCGGGGTCTGGAAGCCGCGGGCCGGGGTCTGGAAGCCGCGGGCCGGGGTCTGGAAGCTCTAGACGTGAGTCTGGAAGCTCTAGACGTGAGTCTGGAAGCTCTAGACGTGAGTCTGGAAGTTCAAGACGTGAGTCTGGAAGCTCTAGACGTGAGTCTGGAAGCTCTAGACGTGAGTCTGGAAGCTCTAGACTTAAGTCTGGAAGCTCTAGACTTGAGTCTGGAAGCTCTAGACTTAAGTCTGGAAGTTCTAGACTTGAGTCTGGAAGTTCAAGACTTGAGTCTGGAAGTTCTAGACTTGAGTCTGGAAGTTCAAGACTTGAGTCTGGAAGTTTCAGACTTGAGTCTGGAAGTTCTAGACTTGAGTCTGGAAGTTCTAGACTTAAGTCTGGAAGTTCAAGACTTGAATCTGGAAGTTCAAGACCCGCTTCCCGGCGCTCCGGCCCCGCTCCCCGAAGCCCCGGACCCGCTCCCCGAACCGCCGGCCCCGCTTCCCGAAGCCCCGGCCCCGCTTCCCGACGCGCCGGCCCCGCTCCCCGAACCGCCGGCCCCGCGCCCCGAAGCCCCGGACCCGCTTCCCGACGCGCCGGCCCCGCTTCCCGAAGCCCCGGACCCGCTCCCCGACGCGCCGGACCCGCTTCCCGAAGCGCCGGCCCCGCTTCCCGAACCGCCGGACCCGCTCCCCGGCGCGCCGGACCCGCTCCCCGGAGCCCCGGCGCCGCGGCGCGGTGCGCCGGCCCCGCGGCCCGCGGCGGGGGGCGG
>JAITLF010000159.1 GCA_031278025.1 Treponema sp. | reverse complement strand
AGCGCTCCTGATCAAGAATGGAGCGCTCCTGATCAAGAATGGAGCATTCTTGATCAGGAATGGGGCATTCTTAATCAGCAATGGAGCGTTCTTAATCAGTACGGGAGCCTCTCTGATCGACCAATGAGCCTCTCTGATCGACCAATGAGCCTCTCTGATCGACCAATGAGCCTCTCTGATCGAAACGGGAGCCTCTCTGATCGAACAATGAGCCTTCCCGATCGAACAATGAGCCATCCCGATCGAACAATGAGCCTCTCTGATCGAACAATGAGCCTTCCCGATCGAACAATGAGCCTTTCTGAGCGAAACGGGAGCCTGTAAATGTTCCAATGGAGGATGGAAAGGTTCTATGGGAGCTTCTTTATGTTCTTCCGTTACCGTTATGTGCTATAAAAAACAACGCCAACACAAACCCAGGTATAAAAAACATTCAATGGCTATACGTATTCTGGTAATTCCTATCACAAAACCAGCTCCGGTATTTGCATCTTCTGCTCCCGTTACCGCGGCGTGTGATTGTGGGAGACTTCCCCCAGGAGAAACGCTATACCTTCATCCAGGTAAGCTCATGCTTGTTATGATACAGATGTACCACCCTCCCTCCGGGAATCGCCGCAAAACGCCGTGTGGTCTCGGCGTCCGGCCTGCCCTGCATTTTTATCGTGCATACAAAATTCCGGCAGAGTCCTGATTGAAGCCACCGGTCTATCCATTCGTAGAGCCGGGGCGGATAACAGATAACGTCGCAGAAAAGCCAGTCCAGCGGGCCTATATCTTTTGGTTTCAGGGTGAAGGCATCGTGTTTGATGAAGCTCACCGGTGGCAGCGCGGCGATCCGGTCCTCCAGGGGCGCCTGGTCCACCGCAATGACCCGCGGCCCCAGTCCCGCAAGCGCCCAGGTCCAGCCGCCGGGGCTTGCCCCGGCATCAAGGCACCGCTCGCCGGGAACGGGATGCTTCCGGCAGCGGACCAGGGCTTCCCAGAGCTTGAGGTAGGCCCGGCTTGGGGGGCCTTCGGCATCCTCAATAAACCGGACGACCCCCGCTGGGAACGGGCTGGCGCAGCGGGGGGAGGCAATCATGGTATGGGCGTCTAACAGGGTCCAGCTTCCCATTGGCGCGTCCGGAAGCTGCCAGGGAAAGGGGCGGGGTTTTTCGGAAAGGGGCGGCAGTTTCGCGGTAATCAGGGCGCCCCGGCGGAAACAGGTGAACAGGGAGGACGCCCAGTTACGCTGAACGGCCCGGAGCGCCGACGCCGCGTCCGAAAGGGAATCAAATTCCAGGCGGAAGGGTTCCAGCCAAATGTTGCGGTTCCAGAACGAGGCCGTACCGCCCGAATCCGGCAGCGCGCCGTTGGCAACGTAATACAGAGACCCCCAGGCCTCCTGCCAGGAGCCCAGCTCCTCCCGCAGATGCCCCTCAAAATCGGGAAGCGCCTGAAAAACCCTGCCCGTAAGCGGGGTAATGTTCATATATCAGCGGTTCGCCGGACAAGATAATCGGCGAAAAAGTGATGGTTTTTTCTTTTTATTTCAGGATACGCTTCGGGCGCCCCCGGTCCGCCGGCGCCCGCTTCAAACGTAATCATATCACCCTGTTGCTGCTATTTTATGAGGAAGAAGGCGTCCCGGCGGACGCGGAGGTTGTATTGCTCCGCCAGCTTAAATAGTCCACATATCGCTGAAAAAGCCTTCCTTTAGGTGAGGCGAGGATTCTGAATCCCACTTCGCACGAGTAGCCCCCGGTCCTGACCCACCGGGATTCGGCGGTAACCTCAAAACGGCCTATCCCCGCCGGGGTTTCTGGTAAAATCTCAATCTTGTAGGATGCGTTAACCTTGATATCAATATTTATCGTACACTCTATGCAGCATCCGGTTATACTAATATCTTTTAAAAACGCCTCCCCGGTAAAAGCGGAGGGAATTCGGGCCCGTGAATGAGCCGGGTAGCGGATGCTTTTCCGTTCATTGAACATAGTTACCTATATTGTAGCATGAGGGGAATTTCGTCAACCGACTTTTTTCCAAAAGATTTTGTACCCATAACGTTTGTAATCATTCAGCCGCCTGCGCAGGATAGCGTCGGTACCTTCGCTGCCGCGCCGTTTCTTCCATAATAAAGCGCGTGCCTATTCAATGGCGTATCGGACACAATATACTGTTGAGCCATGAGGCTTTCCCAAAACTTCGGTGAAAGCCTCTCATCACCGTGAGTTTGGAAGGAAGTATGCCGAAAACACACAGCCCCGGCGACCGGATCGCCGAATTACGCAAAACCTACTCAATCAGCCGGGAAACCCTGGCGGAGCGGAGCGGACTCAACATCGAATTGATCCGCTGTATCGAAGAAGACGGCCACATCCCGGACCTTGCGCCCCTGGTCAAGATTTCCCGTGCTTTGGGCGTTAGGATTGGCGTTCTGATGGACGACCACGAAGAATTGGGCCCGGTCGTAACCCGCGCGGGAGAGGCGGAAAAGACCCCCCGGTTTGTTACCGGCCTTCCCGGAGCGGTTTCGGCAAAGCCGGAGGCCGCGCCGGACGCCCATTCCCGGCAGGGCCTCAATTTTCACGCCCTGGCTGCGGACAAAGGCGGACGCCACATGGAGCCTTTCATCGTGGACATTGAAGCGGACGCGGAACAGGACAAATCCACCCATGAAGGGGAGGAATTCATCCATGTCCTTTCGGGAAAGCTCTCCCTGGAATACGGCAAGAACACGTACATCCTGGAGGCCGGCGATTCGGTTTATTACGATTCCATCGTGCCGCACCGGGTCCTGGCAGCCGGGGATGGTGCGGCGCGGATCCTTGCGGTTATCTACACGCCGGTATAGGGGGCAGCCGTGGAATACATCGAAACCACTTTGGGGAACCTCTTGCGGGAAAAGGCCCGGACCCAGCCTGACCGCGATTTTCTGGTGTACGCCGACCGGGACCTCCGGTTCACCTACGCCGAATTCGACAAACGGGTAGATGAACTTGCCAAGGGCCTGCTGGCCATCGGCCTAAAAAAAGGGGACCATGTGGGCATCTGGGCTACCAATGTGCCGGACTGGAACACGATCCTCTTTGCCGCGGCCCGTGTGGGCATGGTCCTGGTAACGGTAAATACCGGGTACAAGCTGCATGAACTTGAATACCTGCTGCAGCAGTCGGACCTGGCCTGCCTGCTCATCATCGACGGCTTTAAGGATTCGGACTATGTGGCTATGGTCAATGAGCTGGTCCCGGAACTCAAAACAGCCCCGCGGGGGCATCTCGATTCCGCCAAATTCCCGTATCTCAAGCACGTGGTTTATATTGGACCGGCGAAACACCGGGGCATGTACACCCTGGCGGAACTCCTCCTCCTGGGGCGGCATACTCAGGACGCGGAACTTCACGCCATTGAAGCCTCCCTGGACGCCAACGACGTGGTGAACATGCAGTACACCTCCGGGACCACCGGGTTCCCCAAAGGGGTCATGCTTACCCACCGGAACATCCTGAACAACGGCCTGGGCATAGGCGACAACCAGCGCCTTACCGAGCAGGACATTGTTTGCCTGCCCGTGCCGCTGTTCCACTGTTTCGGCCTGGTCCTGGGCATGATGGCGGTCATTACCCACGGGGCCGCGGCGGCCCTGCTGGAGTGGTTCGACCCCCTGCTGGTCCTGGCCACCATCCAAAAGGAGCGATGCACCGCCGTATACGGGGTGCCTACCATGTTCATCGCGGAGCTTAATCATCCCATGTTCAAGATATTCGACACCTCAAGCCTGCGCACGGGCATCATGGCGGGTTCTCCCTGCCCCATCGAGACCATGCGCCAGGTCATAGACTTGATGCACATGCGGGAAGTTACCATCTGCTACGGCCTTACCGAATCCTCCCCGGTGATGACCCAGACCCGGTACGACGATTCCCTGGAAGTTAAGGTGGAAACCGTGGGCCGCGCCCTGCCGGGTGTGGAAGTTACCATCCGCGACCCCGAAACCGGCGGGGAGTGCCCCCCCGGCGTTCACGGCGAATTCTGCTGCCGGGGCTACAACATCATGAAAGGCTACTACAAGATGGAGGAAGCCACCCGGCTCTGCATTGACGAACAGGGCTGGCTCCATTCCGGCGACCTGGGCGTCAGGGACGAATCCGGCAACTTTCGGGTTACCGGCCGCATCAAGGACATGATCATCCGGGGCGGCGAGAATGTGTATCCCAAAGAAATAGAAGACTACCTCTACACCATGCCGGGCATCAAAGACGTACAGGTAGTGGGCATAGCCAGTAAGAGATACGGAGAGGAGGTAGGGGCCTTCGTCATCCTTCATCCGGGGGCCTCCATGACCGGGGAGGATGTGCGGGACTTCTGCCGCGGGCAAATCAGCCGCTTTAAGATACCCAGGTATGTTTTCTTTGTGGACTCCTTTCCCCTTACGTCCAGCGGGAAGATCCAGAAGTACCTGCTCCGGGAGATTGGCGCTCAAAAGGCGCGGGAGATTGGAACCGGCGGCCTGTAAACGGCGGGACGCCGCCCGCACCTCGCGGGGCTCCGCCCCGCCACCCCGCCGGGGGGTTTCGAACCCCCCGGACCCCCCATAAAAAGGGCGAGGGGATACCCCCGGAAAATTTTCCGGGGGTA
>JAITLF010000116.1 GCA_031278025.1 Treponema sp. | reverse complement strand
CGTTCATCGATCTCCGGGATCGGGACGGGCGTATTCAGCTTTACATCAACGCCACCAACCTGGGGGACGAGGCGTACCGGGAAATAAAAGCCTACGACATCGGGGACATCATTGGCGTTACCGGGAAAGTGGCAAAAACCCGGCGGGGGGAGATTTCAGTGTACGCATCGCAGGTTATCCTGCTCGCCAAGGCCCTGGAGCCTCTGCCCGAAAAGTACCACGGCCTTAAAGACCTGGAGATCCGTTACCGGCGGCGCTACCTGGACCTCATCATGAATCCTGAGTCTTTCGAGACCTTTAGACAACGTGCCGGGATTATCACCGCCATCAGGGAATACCTTAACGAGCGGGATTATCTTGAAGTGGAAACCCCCATACTTTCGACCATCGCGTCCGGGGCGGCTGCTCGGCCTTTCATCACCCGGTCCAACACCCTGAACATGCAGCTTTACCTCCGTATCGCCACGGAACTGTACCTTAAGCGCTGCATCGTGGCCGGCATGGAGCGGGTCTATGACATGGGAAAAAATTTCCGCAACGAGGGAATAGACATCAGGCATAACCCTGAGTTCACCATGATAGAACTGTACCAGGCCTATGCGGATTACAACGATATGATGGAGCTTTGCGAAAACCTTATCGCCCATATCGCCCGAAAAGTTACCGGTTCTACCAAAGTCCGCTATCAGGATACGGAGTTGGAATTCGCCGCGCCCTGGAAGCGCCTTACCATGGTGGACGCGATAAAGGAATACGGCGGGCCGGATTTTACCGCAGTAACGACTGATGGACAGGCGCGGGAATGGGCGTCAGCCTGGGGTCTTACGGACCTGCTCAAGAAAAAACCGACGGACTGTACCAAGGGGGATATTTTAAACGCGGCCTTTGAAAAATTCGCGGAAGCAAACCTCATACAGCCGGTTTTCATCATCGACTACCCCACAGATATTTCTCCCCTGACCAAGGAAAAGCCCGGGGATCCCTCAATGACGGAACGGTTTGAAGCCTTCGTGTATGGACGGGAGATTGCCAATGCCTATACGGAACTGAACGATCCCATTGTTCAGGCGGAGCGATTCAGGCAGCAGGCAAAGGAACGGGAACTGGGGGATGACGAGGCATATCAGACAGACGAAGATTTCATTTCCAGCTTGGAGATAGGGATGCCTCCCACCGGCGGCATGGGAATAGGCATTGATCGGATCGTGATGTTCATGACCAACGCCTATTCTATCAGGGACGTGATCCTCTTCCCCACCATGAAGCCAGCAGACTAATTTGTGAAGCGGCGCACCGCAACTGCGCTCCATTCAGGAGCGCACTCCTTTCATCGAATTATCTAACCTCCAGGACATCCTTATTATAGTAGATGTCTGTCTTTATCTCCGAGATGGGGGTCCACTGGATGAGGAAAGAAATGGTGTTGTTGAATTTATAGCTTTTCGATTCCAAAGGGAGATATGACGAGATTGTCCAGTCCAATTTAGCGGTCCAGTCTCCCAGATAGTGCGTCAGGCCAACAGTGAAGGATTTCAGTTTGAATCCTGAACTCGTCCGCAGTTGATCATTGTCAAACCGGAAAGAGTTGGCCAAGTCAACAAAAAAATTCTTTTCCCCCGGTATCTCCAGGGGAAGATGAACAAAGGGAAGGTCCTGCAAGTACCGCATGATGATCTGGTTCTCGGAGGAGGTTCTCAATTCAAGATCAAGGAACTTTGAAAAGCCTATCTTAAGACCCAGGGAAAAATTCAATTTTGAAAGATTGAGCCGCTGGAGATCAAAGGTCAAAGAACTGCTGGGAGTAACCGAAAAAGAAATCCGGTTTTTCCATAGTCCGCTCTTCGCAAACGTGTCCCCGTAGGCGAACACGAGCGCCTGGGGATTCAGTTTTTCTGTTGCCTCGGCAGGCTGTATCCACTGATCGGTAACGAATTCATAGGGTTTGGAACGGCTGGCGTTAAAATTTGCAGTAAATTTGTTCAGGGTAAGGGAAGACGACAGGCTGGTGAATTCTTTAATCTCAGTATCAACCGTAAACCGTTGCACGAACTGATAGGATGGAGCGAATTTAATGGTTTCCGCAACCGTAAGTGGCTCGAATTTCCGGTCGTCCTCAAAAGGGTTGGTGATTTTCTGACCGGCGGAGGTTTCGGAAATCCACACTCTCATGACGGCGTTGCTGGAAAGCGTGTTTTTCTCAGGTGGCAGATCCGATGCCAGCGACAGGGTTTGTACCTTATCAAATATCGAAGCGTTAATGTTTGCCTGTACGTGGTGGGTCTCCAGTTTATCCCGGTCCCATTCGCCCCATTCGACATCCCAGTCGGGGTCGTCCACGGAATTGTTAAATATCGATTTTGCCACAAGCCCACGCAGGGTATACTGAAAATTGGTAGCGCCCCAGATGAAATTCCGGAAAAAAGGCTTAACCGTCGTGATGCTTTCGGCGGAGGTGGTAAACAGGGTGGCGGCGTTTACCCTCCGCTTCGCGTTGTCCCGTTTCGCCTCGGTATCGAAATCTTCAGATTCTTCGTTCATATAGGAATAACCCTGCCACGCGGCGTTCCCGTACAGCCTGAACGATGTGGTATATGCGCTATTGGCGGCATCCGCCAAAGAAAACGTAACGCTGCCGTCTGTTCTCAGGGCCGTAATAATGGAAGAAGTTTCGCTCCAGTTCACATCCTCTTGGGTCGGCCAATTCGTCTGATTGGACCGGAACTGAAGTTCCGATGCTCCGGAAGGATTGAACCGGTATTCTATAGAAAATTGGGAGCTTCCGAATTTCGGAAGCTCGAACTTCTGGCTTAAAATCGGCGGTGTAAGATGATACGGGTCCGCGCTTGCTCCCCCCGCGTCGTCCTGTTCAGGAACCGTCCAGGGGGAACGGGGTACGCCGATGTTCTTAAAGGGCTCTTCCGGCGTTTCGGTTTGACCGGTGCCTGTCTGGCTGGGCTGCGGCTTAGTCTGTGTACGCGGTATCTGCAACGGTTTCCCCTGGGCAGAAGCGCTGACCGAGAGGAGGGTTAATTTATCGGGGTAAAAGAAAGAATCATTCGGAGACGAATGAGGACTCGGAGTGACCGCAGTGCTTACGCTGGGGACTCTGTTCCCGAAAGAAAGGGAACTGGATAGGTTGGAAACCGACAGGCTTGAGATATACGGATTGAGGGCTGTTACTTTAGGCGAGACAGAACCGTTCAGCTGCAAACTATAGGAACCCAAATAGTTTGAAAGATAATCCTCCGAGATGTCCTGTCCGTCTTTCAGCATCTTAATCCAGTCCATTTCCTCGGACCGGTTCAAAAAATCACGGTTGACATACCGATCCGAATAAAAGGGGAAATTCCAATTCAAAGAACCGTAGGTTCCCGAAAGAGAACCCTTGGCTTCCAGCCGGTAGCGAAAGGGTACATCGAAAGAGAACAGCCGGGATTTATTCCATTCGCTGGAGCTGACATAGGACGAAAAAGGAGAATAAAAACCACCCGGATTAAGAAGATATACGTTACGGGTAAATCCCAGTCCGGCGGATAGCGTTTGGGATCCCAGGATGCCCTCCCGGGGGAACACCGCTTCTGTCCCCAGATAGCCCCCCATATTGGAGTACCAGTCTGCCAGCAGGGAAAGGCGGGTATCGTTGGGATCCACGGCTTTTTTATTGGTACTCCGCAGGAATAATCCCTCCCGGATTTTTTCGTTGTCCGCGTTGTTCCCCAGAATTTTCGTGATGGAACTTTCGGAGGTCGAAGTTGACTGAGGACGGCCTAAAATATACGTGGTGGTCTGAACAAAATTTCCCTCCCGTGACCGGCTTCCCAAAACAGGGCGGAAGATCAACTCGCTGGCGGGGTAAAAGAAGAACGGGATATACAGTACCGGGATATTCCCCACTTTCAGGACGCCGTTGAGGATGGCCCAGTCGGACCCTGGAAGAAGCCACAGCTTGGAAGCGTGTATGGACCAGTAGGATTCCTCCACGTTTCCGGTGGTAATTTCAGAATTGGTTAGAATCGTTACTTCCTCGTCATTGCGGGTAATCAGAGTTCCCGAAAACCGGTAGACCGTATCGCCCTGGGTAAGGGAACGCTCTGAGACGCTGTCCATAAAAACACTGGACCAGTCATCCAGATTGACCACAATGGATTCTCCCCGGTAGGTTTCCTTCTTGTCCCCCTCTTCCTTTATATATTCTACCCCTCCCGAAGCGGATATGATATTCCGCGTCCGGTTATACAGGATTTCCCACGCCTGGATACGGTGTACCGCTTCCCCGTCCTTAAGGGTAACCAGCACGTCTCCGCGCAGCCGGGCGTATTCCTCGTCCACCGCTTCCAGGGTAAAGTATTCGGTACTCCGCGCTGACTCAATGATGATGGTTTTTTTATTTGACGCCCCCCCATCTTCCGCCCCATTCCCTTCCCTCGGACGTTTAAGATTGTAGTAATCCCGCAATCGGTTCGCTAAATCCTCCCGGCCCCCGCCTTCGCCCAAATCCAGCGTACGGCACCATGCGGCAAGCTCGTTCAACGTTGAAGTCTTGATGTCCAGTTCCATTATCCGGTCTTCAGGCGATATTTCCTCCTCCGTAGCCGCCTCCTCTCCGGGGATCTCCTCCGTACCGTCCGCCTCCCCTTCGCCGCCGGCTTCAGGCGGAGACTCCGGGACGGAGACCGGGGTATCGCCCCCCGCCTCCTCCTGGCCAAAGGCCGGAACCAGCAGGGCAAGGTACAGAAGGAACAGGATGAGATACAAACCGGGCGATCCGCGACGGAACAAAACGGCGGTTTTCATGTATGTGTGGTTTTCATGTATGAAGGGAATCATCGCGCCGGATGTTCCGGCTCCTCTCCAGCGCCTCTTTGATGTATACCCCGGTATACGACCCGGAAAAAGCGGCGACTGCTTCCGGCGACCCCGTGGTGATCACGCGACCGCCCCGGTCTCCGCCTTCAGGCCCCAGGTCTATAAGGTGATCCGCCTGAAGGAGTACGTCCAGGTTGTGTTCGATCATCACGACCGTGTTCCCCTGATCCGCCAGGCGCTGAATCACCTCCATAAGCTGCTTTACGTCCGCAAAGTGAAGGCCCGTGGTGGGTTCGTCCAATATATACAGGGTCTTGCCGGTGGAACGTTTGGACAGTTCCAGGGCCAGCTTGACCCGCTGGGCCTCCCCCCCCGAAAGGGTCAGGGCGGATTGGCCGAGCTTGACATACCCAAGCCCTACTGAAAGGAGGGTATCCATTTTCCGGGCTATCTGGGGGATAGGGGCGAAGAAGGCCGCCGCTTCCTCTATGGTCATATCCAGCACGTCGGCAATATTCTTCCCTTTATAACGGATTTCCAGGGTTTCCTTATTGAACCGCTGACCATGGCACACATCACAGGTAATGTACACATCGGGGAGGAAATTCATCTCGATCTTGATGGTCCCGTCCCCCTGGCAGTTTTCGCACCTGCCGCCCCGGACATTAAAGGAAAAACGACCGGGCTTATACCCCCGCATCTTGGCTTCGGGAAGGCCGGCGAACAGGTCCCGTATAGCGGTAAACACTCCCACGTAGGTCGCGGGATTCGACCGGGGGGTCCTGCCTATGGGACTCTGGTCTATATCAATAACCTTGTCGATAAACTCCATCCCGTCGATGGCCCGGTAAGCTCCCTCCGGGTGGGTTGAGTTGTGGAGCCGGTTCGCCAACGCGGGGTACAACACATCCGAAAGGAGGGTCGATTTCCCGGATCCCGAAACTCCGGTTATGCAGGTAAACATCCCCAGGGGTATCTCCACATCAATGCCTTTAAGGTTATGCTCCGTAACACCGAAGAGGCGGAGGAAATTTCCGTTTCCCCCGCGCCGCTCCTGGGGGATCTCCATGACCAGTGTCCCGGCAAGGTAACGGCCGGTAAGGCTTTCCTCCACCCTCATCACCTCTTCGGGCGTCCCCTGTGCCACCACGTTCCCGCCATGCACCCCGGCGCCCGGCCCCAGGTCCACGATGTGGTCTGCGGTCCGCAAGGTCTGCTCGTCATGTTCCACCACGATGAGGGTATTCCCCAGGTTGCGGAGATACAAAAGCGTGTCGATAAGCCGCTGATTATCCCGCTGATGAAGCCCTATGGACGGCTCGTCCAGGATGTAGAGGACCCCCACCAGGCTTGACCCGATCTGGGTGGCAAGGCGTATACGCTGGGCCTCCCCTCCCGACAGGGTGGCGGACTTCCGCTCCAGGGTAAGATAGTCCAGGCCCACGTTCTTCATAAAGCCCAAACGGGCGATTATCTCTTTCAGAATCTGGCCGGCGATCTGCCGCTCGGTTTGGGTAAAGGTAATGGTTTCGAAAAACTTAAGGGAATCCGCCACCGAAAGACTGGAAAGATCCCAGATATTGCGGGCCTCCTTTCCTTTTCCAATGGTTACCCCCAGGACTTCGCGCTTAAGCCGCTTTCCCCCGCAGTCTTCACAGGGCTTCTGGCTCATAAACTTTTCCAGCCATTCCTTGATGCCCGGTGACTGGGTTTCGAAGTACCGGCGCCGCAGATCCTCCAGGATGCCGGGGAACCGGGACTGGTATTCGAACCGTCCGGTCTTGTCCCGGTTTTCGTATTTTACCTTGATTTCCTCTTTGCTGCCGTAGAGTATGGTATCCATCACCTTTTTGGGGAGGCTCTTGAGCGGATCGTCCAGGCTGAACTTGTAGTGCTTGGCCAGGCTTTCAAACCGGCTCCGGTGCCAGGCTGAATCGGGGTTGTAGGGAACTACTCCCCCTTCGTTAAACGACAGGGACCGGTTAGGGATGACCAGGGCCGGGTCGAACTCCATCTTGGCCCCCAGGCCCGAACAGGAAGGGCATGCGCCGAAGGGATTGTTAAAGGAAAAAAGCCGGGGTTGAAGCTCCGGTATGGAGACGCCGCAGTCGGGACAGGCGTTCTTCTGGGAGAAAAAATACTCCGTATTTTTCCGCTCCCCGTGAGAAACAGGAAGCGAAGGATCCGCGGGCAAAGAACCGCTTTCCGGTTCCGCCGCAGTTTTTCCCGGCTCCTCGCTCACCAGGACCAGCATGACGCCGTCGGCGGCTTCCAGGGCGGCTTCCACGGACTCGGCAAGCCGGGACCGGATATCCTGCCGTATGATCAGGCGGTCCACCACGATTTCTATCGTATGCTTCTTCTGCTTGTCCAGTTTGATCGCCCCCTCGTCGTCCAGGTTCACGAGGATCCCGTCTATCCGGGCCCGTGCAAACCCCGCTTTTCTGGCATCTTCGATGATCTTCTGTTGCTCCCCTTTTTTTCCCCGTATCACCGGGGCCAAAAGCTGTATCCGCGTCCCCTCCCCCATCCCCAGGATGGTATCGATGATCGAATCCACCGGCTGTTCCCGGATTTCCCGCCCGCAGTGGGGGCAATGGGGGGTCCCTGTCCGGGCGTAGAGGAGGCGGTAATAATCGTAAATTTCCGTTACCGTCCCCACCGTAGACCGGGGGTTGCGGTGGGTGGTTTTCTGTTCTATGGAAATGGCCGGAGAAAGCCCCTCAATATAGTCCAGATCAGGCTTATCCATACGGCCCAGGAACTGCCGGGCATAGGCGGAAAGACTCTCTACATAACGCCGCTGTCCTTCGGCAAAGATGGTATCGAAGGCCAGGGAACTTTTTCCCGAACCCGAAAGGCCGGAAATGACGATAAGCTTGTCCCGCGGAAGCTCCAGATCAATATTCTTAAGGTTATGCTCACGGGCTCCCTTGATGATTAGTTTTTCCATAGGTAAGAGCATACTCCCCTTAGACCGGGGCTACAAGAGGATTTTCCAGGGCGGGCAGGGCGAGCGCAGGAATTCAAAGTATCACCCATCGGGTTCATCTCCCCAGACGAAAAGGATAAAAGCGGACCTGTTTTCATGGAGAAAACGACTGAAAATGTACCTCAGCGCACTAAAGAAATTGTCCTGGCGGCCAGACCGGTTCCGGGCCCCCCGGGACTGCTCATCCCCTAAAAACAAAAGCGTGTGAAACAGAAACGCCGCCAGGTTCAACAGGCAAAAGTTCTCACTCCCATGCTCCTCCCCATGCCCAAAGTTATGCTCAAGGTTGTATCCGTGGTTCTTCAGCACATTATTATGCTCGTTCTCGATCTT
>JAITLF010000107.1 GCA_031278025.1 Treponema sp. | reverse complement strand
CCGGTCCCCTTTTCCGACGATCTGGGCTTTCTCAGGGCGGGCATCACCGCGCAGACCATTACGGTCCTGCCCTCGAAAGAAGCCGCGTCTCTTGCCATGAACCTGCACAAAGGGGGATTTGCCGACTCCCTGATCAAGGGAGAGGCCCAAAGTCCCCGTCTCAGGCCCCTGATCCCCGAAACCTGGAAAAACCTTAACGGGCCCGGGGATCGTCCTGAAAGGCTTACCCCCCAGCATTACCGGATGGTGGTCCGTTTTGCCTGCGCCCTGTGCAAAGGCTGAAACCGTCTTCGCTTTTCGTAACTATTCAGCCGCTCCCAATCGGCTCATTTTTCGCCTTTACCGAAATCACCTCCCCGATGAACATACGGTGGTAGTCTTTGGCCGGATAGCAATCGGGATCTATCGAAGGATCGAGGAAGCCGGCCGGGTCAAAGTCATGGGTGTAAAGCTTTTTGCAGATGATAATCTCCGCCGCTTCCCCAAAGGCTACCGCCCCATCGGCGGCGCCTCCGGTAAATACAATGGGGGTCAGGGCGCACACAGCGGCCTTGTCAATGTCCCTGCCCGATTTGGCCCCCGCGATTTCCAGCGCCCGGTGGTGTGATTTGTCGAAGAACGACAGGGTGAAAAGGGGATTTGCGTTCGCGAAAGAGAAAGTATGACGCACCGGCCTGATAAACATAAAGGCCACGTTTTTGCCCCACAGTACACCAAGGCCGCCCCAAGACGCCGTCATGGTGTTCCAGTTGCCCCTGTCGCCGGAAATATCCCCGGCGCTTATCAGCATCCACTCGTCGCCGATACGTTTTGCCGGAGCGCCGGCAAATTCCCGAATGTCTTTTTCCGCCCAGCTTTCATCAGCCGGGATTACCGCGGTTTGTTTCATGGTCACCTCCGTAAAGTAGAATAGCACAGGGAAAAGATGAACACAAGGACGCCTATGGCTGTGATTACCAATAAGGATCCTTCCCTGTTATGGGCAATAAGACAGGCTTATGTATTTACCGACTTTCCGCAGTAAATACATACAGGATTTGGGCGCGCACTGGTGTTTTTTGAAAAACTGTTGTAACCTGATGTATGCGTTTTACGGTACTCTGCGGCATCGTCCTTTACTTTTTCTTGTCATGTCGCTCCGTGCCCGGGACAGAAAAAAATGATGGGGAAACGGGCGCTCCAATTACCCCTGAAACCGAAATTCGTGAAGAAATTCCCGTTTATTCCGAATTTTTCGGGAACCTCCCGGTTTTGTCTTTTGGAGAGATATGGGGTTATGTTGTGGCAAAACGGGAGGATGAGCTTGACGCCGCCTTCCCCCTGTCCGATGTCGGCTATTTTGGGGCGGAAATTGACAGTTACGGTAAATTGACCGGCGTACCCGGCCGGGATAAACTCGCCTTTTTTTCGGGTCGTGTTCATCTGGTAACAGCCTGTAACAGCCGGGGTCTGGCCCACTTTGCGCTGGAACCGGGAAGCCGTACCCGCCGGCAGCTTGTCGCCGATCTGCTGGAGGCGAGCCGGAACTTTGACGGGCTTCAAATTGATTTTGAGCTTATCCCACCCCTGGACGGGGATAACTTCCGATCGTTTCTCGGGGAACTCAGGCAGGGACTCGGCGGCAAGACGCTCAGCGTCGCCCTGCCTGCCCGTACCCGGGCCATCCCGAACGATGTATTTGATTACCGGAAGATCCTCCCGCTTGTGGACCGAATCCTGGTGATGGCCTACGATGAACACTGGTCCACAAGCGAACCCGGTCCTGTGGCCTCGATACCCTGGTGCAGGGATGTAGCGGCATACGCGCTTGAAACCATAGGCCCGGAAAAACTCATCATGGGCCTCCCGTTCTACGGCCGGAGCTGGGGCAGCGTGAACGGCAACCGGGCCTTTTACCATTCAGGAATCCGGCGTATTGGACGGGAAAACCGGGTCACGGAATCGCACCGGGAAGATGGTGTGCCCACCTTCAGCTACGAGACAACGATGAAAGTGACCGTTTATTACGACGACGACTATTCCCTTTCCACCCGGTTGCAGATGTACCGGGGCATGGGCGTCAGATCCGTGGGTTTCTGGTCCATAGGTCAGGAAACCCCTGCCATCTGGAGTCTTTTGGAACTGGAAAGGTAACAATTCGCCGTGTTGCGCCTTGATCAAATATTCTGTCTATGCTAGGATAAGGACAACCATGGGGATATAGCTCAGTTGGTAGAGCGATAGGTTCGCAATCTATAGGCCGGGGGTTCGAATCCCCCTATCTCCAGAAAAAAGGGGGATTCGAAACGAAGTCCCCGCCGACCAAGGGGAGGAAAAGCGCACAGGATGTGCGCGGCAGGGGACGGAGGCGGGCTGGAAGGAGCAAACAGGACGTTTGCGACTGGAAGCCGAATCCCCCTATCTCCATTCTGTAAGCGCTTATATAGCAAGGAGTCAAACACCCCCGGCAAAGCCGGGGGCTTGTTTTTGTGAACCGCTCAAAGCGGTTGATTTTGGAACCGCCTAATGGCGGTTTTGGTTGTCAGCTGTCTTTCAACATTTCCAGTTGATCCAGCCGTTTGTCCTCCCCTTCCTGTCCCCGAATATATCGCTTGACAGCCTCCTCATCCCGTCCTACGGTTGATACGAAATATCCCCTCGCCCAGAAATTCTCTCCCGTGAAGTTGTTTCGTTTCCCCAGATACATCCGGGCTATCGCTGTCGCGCTTTTTCCCTTGGTGTATCCTGCCACCGTGGATACCCCGTACTTCGGCGGTATTTCTATCAGCATGTGAATATGATCCGGGCACACGCCCCTCCACTATCTTACTCTCCCGTTGATCCGCCAATTCGTGGAATATTCCCCCCAAATACCGGGCCGCTTCTCCATAACGCTTCTTTCTCCGATACTTCGGTATCCACACAATGTGATACCTGCGGTCCCATACGCTATGGGATAGACTGTTATAGTCTTTCATTCATGCCTTCTATCTGTTGAACTTTGCGCGGTTCACTGATAGGAGAGCATCCTTGATACTCCCGGATCAGAATACACGGCGAGTGGAACCGGAACGAGATAGCCCAAAGGATCGGGAAACTGTTCAAAAAAGCCGGGAATAGACAGCCTAACCTGAGCGGAGTTATGGATTAAAATGCATAAGGAAGAAGTTGATAATGCCCACATCGGCCTGGAACACCCGCTTCCACATTGGGGCGGTAACCACGCCGGGGATAAGCCAGGGAAGAAGTATGATGGTCCGCATATTTCTGCGGTCCGTGCAGGCTGTCCGCGAACAGGGCCAGGCTTATGCCGCACACCATCTGCGAAACGATGCCCGCCCCTGCCCATCCCCGGCGATGATCGAAATAATCGACGGCATAGAGGCATATGAGGGAATGGGGCTTTTCCCGGACGGAGGAACCGCGTATCAGGCGGTGATGCTCCTGGCGTCTGTGTGGTCTTTTACGTATCTGATATATTTATCAATGGATCCGTCGCTGGGATATTTAACAATCAGGAACCCGGAACTAAATTTGTTTTCGGTACTTTGTACCCACCGGACTTCAACCTCCAGCTCAAAGGGTTCCAGGCCGGAAGCGGATTCAGGTTTTATCCACATGACGTAATGCTCACCCACGGCGATTGTCACATAGGTTCTGCTTTCCATACGGAATCCGCCGGTACTGACGTTTCGCAGGACGGCCTCTCCTTCGAAACCGTTGATAGAAACCCGGGTGACGGAAACATACCGGGGCGGCCGGGAGCTTTCGCCGGGGAAAGGACGCATGTCCTTTTGTTTCGTTTTAAACAGCATGATTTACCTCCTCCGGGGGCATAAGATAATGCCCTTCGGCTATCTTCTGGGCAATTTCCAGGGAGTCGGCAATTTTTTTGCTTGCCTTCTGTACGTCAAGTATGCTGTCATTCACCTCCTTGGATATGTTTTTCAGATTTTCTACTACTTGATAGATTGCATCACTCTCTTTTTGTATTTCATCGGAACCGGTGCGGACCTGATCGGTCGTTTCCCGCAGGCTGGTTAAGGCTTTGAGTACTTTGGCGCCGTTTGAAGCCTGGGCTTCCACCGCGGTATTCACCGTATCCAAAGAAGCCTGCATATCGGTTACTTCGGCAAACATGCTGCCCAGGGTTTCAACGGTTCCGGCGGATACCTGCCGCATCTTTTCGATTCCGTTTCGCATGTTTTTTATTTCGTTGGAAATGGAAGCCGATTCCTTGTTTGACAATTCCGCGAGGCTCCGTACTTCCCCGGCTACCACCGCGAAGCCCTTTCCCGCCTCCCCCGCGTGGGCCGCTTCTATAGCCGCGTTCATGGCGAGAATGTTTGTCTGGGTGGCAATATTTACCAGGGCCGCATTGGCCTCTTCCAGAAAGGACGACTGATCAGCTATCCGGGTGAGTTCCTCCGTAAGATTATTCAGCGTCTTCCGGCCCGTATCGGAGGCCTTGCTGAGGTTTCCGGTTGTCGCGTGGGCCTCGCGTACCACCTTGCTGACCGAATCGATGTCTCCCACCATCTGTTCTATTGATTCGGATGAACGGGAAATGGTTTCGGCCTGAATTTCCACCGCGTTGTCCAGGGAATGGATATGTTTGATGATGCCTTCCACCGAATCGGCGGTCTGCACTACCGAGGCCATCTGGACATCGGTTTTGTTTTGTACTGAGTCCATATTGCAGGAAATAACCCCCAAGCCGTCCGAGGATTCCCGGATGGAGATATGCAGATTACCGCTGACATTTTTCTGCCCCATATGTTCATTGTTGATGTCGGTGATGGTCTTTTTGAGCTTCTCCCGAATGATCTGAAACGCCTCTTGTACCTCCCCTATTTCATCTTTCCGGCCCCGGGAAATAGGATGTTCAAAGTTCATGTTCGCCAGGGCTATCGCCGCCGCTACAATTTCTCTGATCGGCCTGATGAGGACAACACGCAATACCGATATGAGGAAGAAGACCGCGATAATCGCCGCCGCCACGGCAATGACGAGGGTTCTTACCAGCATCTGATTTATTCCGAAGAAAAATTCCTCTCTTTCTATTGCTCCGACCAGAAACCAGTCCGTATCGGGAACCTTCGCGTATGCGCTCATAAATGTTTTCCCGTTAAAGGTATATTCCCCGATCCCGCCGCGGTTATTCAGTATGCCCTCAACAAAAGCCGCCAGCGTCCGCAGGGAAGTATCTTCTTTTACCGCTTCCACCGGATTAAACTGATTGTAAATCAGGTCCGTATCGGGGTGGCAGATAACCGTGCCCCGGGCGTTGATCATGTAGATATACCCCGTATTCCCCAGACCTATATGGGTAGTCATGTCTGTAAGAATCGCGCCGTCCCGCCTCCCTATCAGAACCCCCGCCACCTTGTCGTCGACAAAGATGGGAGCGGCAAACATCACCACGGGCTTGCCGATGACCCGGCTGATAAGCACATCCGAAACGACCGACTCTCCGGCCAGGGATTTTATGATATAATCCCGGTCCGCAAGATTTGAGGTGCTGTCATCCTTGATATAATGGGCTATGCCGTCCGGGCCGACAATGCCGAAATCCAGATAGTTGTGCCGGTCGATTTCCGGCAGCAGGCTGCTCCGCTGGGTCTCCCAGTCCATCGTTTGGGTTCTGGCGCGGTTTGCCAGTTCGTACAGCACTTTGAGTTCCGATTTGATGACCCCGTCGGCGATGAGCTGGGCGGCGATTTTCGACTGGTCTTGCAAGGATTTTTCAGCCGTTCCTTCCATTATACCTGTAGCGGTCATATCGGTGATAATGGCCATACCAACCATAAACAAAAGAACCAGCACCCCGACGATTAAGGATACTTTTAAGGATAACTTCATAATTCTCCTCTCTCCCTGGCCACAAGCGCCGATCTATCTTTTTCCAATAATATCTGAGGTACCGACGTTCGCATAACCATATCCCACTCAAAACCGGCGATAGGATTTACCACCGTAAGGTTTAAGGACGCTTTTATGGACAGTTCCATGATTACCATTTAAAAAAAGTTATGAATATCATTAAACCTGCTTACGAATAATACCACTATTTCAAGAAAAATATCAACATATGTTATGATTAAAGTTTGAGCCTGTTCCAAAACTAATTGACCGTGCGCTAAACGCGCACGGTTTTGGAACAGCCTCAATTGCAAAAATATTTGATTAAGGGGGCAAAGCCCCACAAACTCCCAGGCTCAGTACAAATGCCCCTCATCTCCGGTTAATAACGAGGTTTCCCGAACTGACGCGGGCGTAGACGGTCCGCTCCGGGGAAGGGCCGATGGGGCGGAAAACAGTACTTTTCCTCCCCGCCCCCAGGACCTCCGCTCCGTTTTCGGTTATCCGCACACTGCCGTTGTTCGTAACCGCGTCCAGGTTAAACGAAAGCCCCGGCGGCATCTGGACGTCGATGCCGCCGCTTGAGACATCAAAGCGCAGATCGCCTGAAAGCTCCCGTATGTCGAGGCCGACGTTCCCGCTGTGTACCTTGACGCCGCCTTCACCGGAAAAATCCCCCACGCTAAGGCTGCCGCTTGAAACCTCTGCGTCCAGGCGGCCCCGCGCCTGTTCAAGGGCGAAGATTCCGCTGCTTACCTTGACGGCGGCCGCCCCTTCAAGAGCGCCGATCCGGATGCGGCCGCTTGAAAGCTTGAGCCCGTGCTCCCCGCCCGCAATCGTCCCGGCGCTCAGGCGGCCGCTTGAAACGCTGATGAATGACGTATCTCCCCTGATGCCTGAAACCCCCAGGTCGCCGCTGGAAACCCTGAGCGAAACGGTTTGCGCTGAAACGCGGGACAGGACTACCGAGCCTGAACTGACATGTATATCGACCGTTTGGTAATCGGAAAAATCCGTCTCGGCGGACATGCTGCCGCTGGAATTGGAAATCCGCAGGTTCCCCCTGAAAGAGCGGGGAATGGCGATTTCCGTTCTGGCTTTCCATGACCAGGGCCACAAGGGCCGCTTGCCCGTGCCGATATGCACCGAATCCGAAGAGCAGGATATCTTCGCGTAGTAGCGCTCCCGGTCTTTGCTCATGTATTCCTGAACGGTAAGCGTGTTTGTTTCGCTTTCCCGAATGATCACGGGGTCTGAGCCGCAGTTTATGGAAAGGTTGTTCACTCCTTCCATGTTGATGCTTTGCGTGTTCACCAGCGGAAGGTCTCCCTGTGCGTGAACAGCCATCGCCGCGCCCGCCAGAAAAACCAGCGCCAACGCCGCGATACGAATTTTTGTCTTTGTCATATAATACTCCTTAGAGTTTGTCTCAAAACCAATTGTCGTGAGATAATATTAACCACTGACCACACACGGACAAAAGTGCGGATTTTGAACCAAAAGTCCGAATTGTCCGTGAAGTTCGTGGTTCTTTCCCTTACGATTTGCCTTTCATCATCACGCTCTGGACGGCAAGCTGTACGGCCACAGCGAAGATAAAGACCGGCCAGGAAACATGAAAACCGAGGAGAAAGCCGAAGAGTATGAACAGGCCCACAGCGAAGATCCATATCGCGCCGGAGGCCATGCCGAAGCGGGCCGCGGTAACGGGATCGTTCCACATCTCGCGGCTTGCCTGGGCCTCTTTTTCAGACTGGGCCTTAACCCAGGGTTTTCGGCAGTCCTTTTCGGTAAGGATGAGGAAGATAAGCAGGGCAAGGCCGGGAATGAAAAAGGGAATGAGGGTGGCGATGGCCTCCATAAGCCCCCGGTCCGTGGCAAAGTAAGTGAGCGGGGAACAGATAAGGCCGGCGCTCAGCGCCGCCGCGGCCAATGCGTACCAAATACCGCGCTTTGCCGAAAGGGGATACCGCGAGCCGGTCTCCTGGGTAGTGCCCAGAAAGGTAAAGGCCGCCGCCGTAACGGGGATGAAGCTCAGAAGGACGCCCAGCGCGCTGACGAGTTCTTTGTTCGGCTCCCAAAATGCCTCAAACGCGGACTGGTCCTCGCCGGTAAAGAAGACCACCGCCGCAAGCACAACGCCGAGGAATAAAACCGCCCCGGTGACGACGTAAAAGGCCACCCGTACAGGCTTGAGGTACTTCCGCATCCCGATATAGGCCTCCTGCAAAACTTCCTGCTTTTTCTTGAGGCTTATCTCGTCCGCCAGCGCGGAAATATCCCCCAGTTCCCCCGAGGCTTTTTCAAAGGCCGCTTTTTCGTCGAGCCCCCTTGCGGCAAGGTGTGCTATGCGGTCTTCCAGATTGGACAAGAGTTCTTCCTTAAAGTCCCGAAGGCCCGCGGTTTCCTCGTATTCGGAAAACAAACGATCCACAAAATTCTTGGTTTCCATTATTCATCTCCTAAAAGTTTGCTGAGAATTTTCCGGGTAAATTCCCAGTCCAGAAGATTCTGCCGGTACTGTTCCCGGCCCTTGTCGGTGATACGGTAGTACCGCCGCCGTGCTCCCTGGGTTTCATCCCCCCAATAGGAGCTGATACAGCCCTCGTGTTCCAGCCGCTTGTAACTGGAATACAGGGTTGTTTCTTTTAACTCATACTGCTCTCCGGTACGGTTTAGAATCGTGTTGTAAATTTCAAAACCGTAAGCGTCCCCATGCTGAAGAATGCTGAGAACGATGGTGTCCGTATGCCCCCGAAGCACATCAGATGATAATTTCGGCTCCATGCTGCCTCCTTGTCCACCCTCTGCGGCGGGTCCGGCTTTTGCCCTAAAGATAAAGAGCGATGACTCCAATCGTCCCGATAAGGATGAGCATAATCCCCACGGCCCTCATAATAAGGCGCGAACGCTGTTTCATTTCTTCACCCTGTCAAACTAAATTATACATCGTAATACTATGACTGTCAAGAATTTGGCGAAATTTTTTTTGCGCCATTCACATCGAAATTCGCTGCTCCGTACCGGCTGTCCGGAGAATTGGGAGAGCTGTCCGGAGAATTGGGAGAATTGAAGGATATTTTCCCGGCAAATTCCAGAGGGCTCCCCCCCGCCAGCCTGATAAAATCCATGGGCCGCACCTCCCCCTGTTCCTTGTCAAAATATGATGCCCCGGCTTCGTCGAGAAGGGTATACACGAACTGGGAGCAGAACATGATGTTGGGCAGTTTTGATTTTTTGGTGAGGAGGCCCAGAAGGTTATAGGAACTGCCCTCCCGGTTTATCGCCGTAATACGGTTGATGAGCGCTTCTTTTTGCCCCGGCGCGGTCCTGAGCCGGAAAACCGCCAAAGCCGCGTCCGGTTTCCGGTTTAAGTGTTCAAGCCGCTCACGGTTAAGGCCGGGGAGTGAAGCTCCGTTACCCCCGTTATAACTCACCAGTGTTTCCAGCGCCGGATCAAAGGCCAGCGATACATGGTTATACGGCGACGCGGTAAAAAGCCCGATGATCTTGCTTGCGGGACTCCCCGTATCCGAAAGAACGATGTAGATATGGGGATCCTCCAGCGTCCCGTAGGCGGCCCTGAAGTACTCCCCCGGCAGGGAATGGCGGGTAATGTACCGGCTTGAATTATGCTTCGGCAGGTCCTTCAACAGAACGCCCAAATCCTCCGGCGTCAGGCCGGTACAGGAAAAGCCGAGAAAAACAACAATTCCCGGCAGCAAAAGCATTCTTTTTTTCATCTTTAACCCCTTGCTTATGAAAGATAAATTAACACGATATATAAATATCATGCTCTGTCAAATAGTAGTATACATCATATTATTATGACTGTCAAGTATTTTTATGTTTTGAGGCTTTCCCAAAACTGCAGTTTTGGAACAGCAACCCTGAAATTCGCAGTTTCGCAAGGCTGAAAGCCTGAAAAACTGCACGGGCCTGTCCCAAAACCGTGCTCCCGGCTATGCCGGGAACGTGAACGCACAGTTGGGACAGGCTCACTTTTTAGGTTTTATCTTTATCGCATTTCTCACAATTCTCTTTTTGCTAACAGTGTCAAGCAAGAACAGTCTTCTTTCTTTAAAAAGCTACTTTCCCGGCGGAATGGTAATGGTAAAACAGGTTTCACCGGCTTTGTTCTCAAAGTTTTGTTCCGAGCTGACCGCTATGGACCAGCCGTGGGAAACAACAACCCATTTTACGATTGACAAACCCAGCCCCATGCCTTCTTCCCGGCGGGACGAACTGCCCCGGTAAAACATTTCAAAGACATGGGGCAGATCGGCTTTGCCTATGCCGGGGCCGTTGTCGCTTACGGTTATGCGGATGGCGTTTTCAACCATCCCGGCGCCAAGCCGGACGGTGGTTCCATCGGGAGTATAACGGATAGCGTTGTTGACGAGGTTTTCAAGCGCCCGGACAGTAAGGCGTTCATCCAGGGGGACGTAAAGAGAAGGGGGCAACGCGATGTCTATTACCGTATGGTGACGGAATAATTCCGCGTCCAGGCTGATCCGTTTGGCAAAAGTTTTTAAGAATTCGCCGATGTCTGTTTTCTGTAAATGACTCCTCCATTCTCCGGTATCCATCCGTACAAATTCAATGAGATCGTTTATCATGCCTTCAAGCTGATCCGCCTTTGAAATGATAATATCCGTGGCGTTAATACGGGAAGCCGGATCACCGGTAACGCCGTCTTTAAGCGCCTCGGTATAGCCCCTAATCAGGGCCAGGGGGGTCTTGAGGTCGTGGGTAACCCCCATGATGAAGCGGTAGCGGCGGTTTTCTTCTTCTTTGAGGGCGGCCCGCATGTGATTCAAAGAACTGGTCAGGGAGGTAATCTCATTGCTTCCCCGCACATCCACCGTTACGTCCTGGTCTCCCGCGGCGATACGCCTGGCGGCGTCTTCAAGAACCAGCACCGATTTGGTGATGGAGCGGGCAATAAAGAGGGACATGGAGATCGCGAATATCACGAGTACCGCGGCGAGCGCGACGGTACTCACCATGGGGAACAGGGGCCGGTGCGGCCTGTCCCGCAAATCGCGGCGGATAAGAATATACTCATGGCCTTCCAGCCAGCCGGGGGATTCCAGACTGTATCCGTATTGGCTGGTTTCCTCCGCCAGGAGGGAAAATATTTCGTCCTGTGTTCCAAAACCGCCGGTTTTAAAATCGGGAATAGTGGAATAGAGGACCAAAAGGTCTTCACGAAAAACGGCAAAATCCGCGTTGAACCGCGCGATGAAGCGGGATATGCTTTCCCAATCCTGGCGGCTGATATACTCTCCAAGCATAACGTCGTCATACACCGGAATTTCCGCCTGCTCCTGCCGTTCGAGAAAATTGAAAAACAGCATCTGTGAGAGGATCGACAAAATGGGAACAATGATAATGCCGGTGATGAGGAGATGAAACTGGGTTTGAATTTTCATCACCCTGCCTCCGGCGGCTCGAAGCGGTAGCCCAGGCCGAACACGGTTTTAATATACTCTGGATTGGCCGGATCATCTTCTATTTTTTTCCGCAGCCGCTGTATGTAGACGGCCACGGTGGTAAGGTCGCCGTAAGGATTATTCCAC
>JAITLF010000080.1 GCA_031278025.1 Treponema sp. | reverse complement strand
AAGCGTTTTAAAACCCTTTTCATTATAAGGAATTAGTAGGTTTTTTTGAAAATTAGAAGTTGAAAATGTAGTTTTTAACGACATAAGGAAGGGGACTGCTCTTTTATAAGGTATATGATAAGTATAAGAATTTTATATAAATATTATAGGTTTAGTAGGATATATTTGTGTAAGTATGAGGGAAATTGAGGTAACTAAGTTTTTTATGCGTATTTAAGGTATTTATGTTTTTTATATACGTTCTTGTCTACGTAAATATACAAGTGCGAAAGTTTTTTATCTCGTCCCCCATGGAAACAACCCATCTTAAATTCATTTTTTGTCCGTTTCGACAAAAATGGAAAATCAGATTTTTAAAATTTAACGCTTAGGAGGTGAACGATTCCCTCGTTATTGACAGCCCTCGCAGTGAGACATCGAAAAAGTAACCGAAAAGAAAAATTTGAGACATTATGAGAATGTAACCCTCATCGACATCCTCCCGGTAGAAATCGGAGGTCAAAATAGAGGTGGTGATTTAGAAAGTATGATAAAGGGGTAATGACAACAGGGGCACAAAGAAATACTATGAAGTCATGTTAATAACCATAGAAATCAAATGCTCCCATTGCCACTGCCCTAACATAACCAGAAACGGGAAAAAGAACAAGGGTAAACACAATTACCTCTGCAAAAATTGCAGCCGTCAATTCATAAATGATCATGAACGTACTTATCGGGGAACCCTTTCATGGGTTAAAAACATGCAGGTCAGAGGAGTCGGCATACGGGACATGGGGATAATACTCCACATAAGCATTACCACGGTCTCAAACGTGCTTAAATCGACAAAATACAAGATACAACCGAAACAAACCCACTATGACTGCCTTGAGATAGACGAGTTTTGGAGGTATGTGGAGAAAAAGAAGAACAAAGTAGGGCTTATTTACGCGTATCACCGGGAAACGGGGGAAATAGTGACATTGAACCGAAGGTTCGCTGTATGGGGGAAGAGAGATTTAAGAACGGCGCAAAAGCTGAGGGAGAGGATAAAACGGCTAGGGATAAGCAATGACCGGATAGCGACGGATGATTGGGACAGCTTTCTTTCCGCATTTACGGAAGACCGTCACGAAGTAGGGGAAGAGTACACGGTAGGGATAGAAGGGAACAATTGCCGGTTGCGGTACCGGATAAGGCGCGCATTTCGAAGGACCTGTTATTTTTCCAAGAAACTATTCAACCATCTAAAAGCGTTTGAGATGGCATTCTTTTACATCAATTATGGCTTTGTTTGAGATCTCATCATACTTTGTGGATCACCTTCAGGAGTTTTTATAGCGAAGAATCTTAAATTTGAAACCTTGCAGGTACACGCCGGACAGGAAAAACCTGGCCCCACAACAGATGCCCGGGCGGTGCCCATCTATCAGACGACATCCTAAGTCTTCCCTTCCGCGAAATCCGGGATGGACCGCTTCGCGCTGACCGAGAGCGGCAACATCGATAGGCATCATGAGTCCCACCAGGGATGTCTCTGAGCGGCGTATCGCCGCCCTTGAAGGAGGCGCGGCGGCCATGACCTGTGCCGTTCAGAACATCGCCCGCGCCGGAGACCTCATCGTCTCGGACAATCAAATTTACGACGGCACCTACAACCTCTTCGCCAACACCTTCAGGGATTTTGGCATTGAGACCAGCTTTGTCGATGGTCATGATCCTAAGAATTTCCTCAACGCGATAAAACCCAACACGGTACGCTTTTCCATCGGGACCGAGCATATCGACGATATCCTCAATGATCTTACCCGGGGTTTTGAGGTGATAAAGTAACGCATATGATGATAGAAGGGGGGGAGAGACATACCCCCAACGTTTTACGGGGGGTAAACGCCCCACAAACGATTATAACTTGGAATAATCTGCCGCATTCCCGTTGATGATTTCCCCCGGCGGGAGCCGTCGCCGTCTGCGAAAACATCTGCGGGGGCGAACAGGATAAAAGCGGCCAAAACCAGTCCGCACATGGGAGAACCTTTTTTCATTTCTGTACTCCTCCTTTCGGTATTTTTCCGAAGTATCAAATGTTACCTCCAGCCGATCAAGTACCGATACCGGCGGTCAATACCATGACGGGCAGTCTCATTAAACAACGTAATTCAGCTTCATTTTTTGTGTTGACAAAAAGGCGCGGCTTAGTTTATGCTTACTGGCATAATTAAAAAGGAATCATTCACGCAAGATTCACATAATTATTATGGTGAGGATACCAAATTGCTAATCGGAGAATTTATTCCGTTGACGACGAAGCTGATTTTTGGCGGTACTGTTTCACACACTCTATTTATGGTAGATATCGCCAAGTCAGGTATATGATTTGGGTATAGAAAAATTTATCAATAACTGCAATCTGTTTGAAGGAGAGAGGCCGTTAATGGTGGTAAAAACATTTAAACGGGGCTTATCGCTTCCGACGCGGAAACACGCTACCGAAGGGAAAGCGGTAGAGCTTGTTCCTATGCCGAAGCAGGTGGTAATCCCTATAAATCAGCATTTTGGGGCCCCCAACAAGAGCCTGGTTGCTCTGGGCGACCGGGTCAGACGGGGACAGAAGATAGCCGATGGGGCCAATCCGGGACCCATGACCACGCCGGTCCATGCTTCTATCACCGGGATAGTCAAAAAAATCGAGAACCGGACCCAAACCAACAACCTGGACGGACCCTGTATCGTCATTGAGGCCGATACGGCACCGGGCGCCGAGGCGGAAACCGATTTTCTGCCGCCCCTGGACCCTTTTACCTGTACCAGGGAAGAAGCGCTGGAGCGGATCAGGGAAGCGGGGATCATTGGCATGGGAGGCGCGGGGTTCCCTTCACACGTAAAACTGAACCCGCCGCCGGGTAAGAAGATCGATTTTCTCATCGCCGATGGGGCGGAGTGCGAACCCTACCTGACCACCGACGAGGCGGTCATCACCGAGAAGTCCCATCTTTTGGTGAAGGGGGTGGCTATTGTGATGAAGATAACCGGGGTAAACCGGGCTATCATTGGGATGGAAGACAACAAGGCCGCTCTTATCCCCCTCATCGAACGGGAAGTGCGAATGGGGGGCTATCCGGGAGACATCGGCGTGGGGCTTTGCAAGACCCGGTATCCCCAGGGAGGGGAGAAACTGCTCATCACCGCCCTGACCGGACGGGAAGTGCCCAGCGGGGGGCTTCCTATGGACGCGGGATGCATCGTTCAAAATGTAGGGACCCTGGTGGCTATCGCCGAAGCCTTTACCGTGGGGAAACCCCTCATAGACCGGGACCTTACGGTGTCGGGGGGGGCCTGCAAGTTTCCCAAGAACATCCGTGCGCCCATAGGGACCCTGCTATCGGACCTGCCGGTGGAATTCCTGGGTATTGACTACGATAAATTGAGGAAGATCCTGTTCGGCGGCCCCATGATGGGGAACGCCGTGCCAACCACGGCGATTCCGATTCAGAAAAACACCTCCGGCATCATCCTTATGACTGCCGAAGAAACGTATATGGATGCAGAAGGTCCCTGTATACGGTGCGCCCGGTGCATCAGGAACTGCGCCTGCCGGCTTTCCCCGGCTATCATGAAAGAGGCCCTGGAAGCGGGAGACCTGGACGGGGCGGTCGTGGCCGGGTTGATGGACTGTATCGAATGTGGAAGCTGTAGTTATGTGTGTCCGGCCCGGATCAAGCTGGTCCAGCGGTTCAGGATAGGGAAACAGCGCCTGCGGGTCCGGCAGGCTCAGGAACAGGCCCGGAAAAAAGCCGCCGACGCGCGTGCGGCCTCGGCGGAAACGGAAAGGAAATAAGGAATCATCATGGCGGAAACCAATCAAAAACGTTTGCTGTTAGCGTCAAGCCCCCATATTTCGTCGCCGGTGGCGGCCCGGAGCCTGATGATCCATGTGCTCATCGCCCTGGCGCCGGTAACGATCTTCGGGATTGCGATTTTCGGGATTGCGGCCCTCATCAATGTGGCGATCTCCGTGGCTGTCGCGGTGGCGGCGGAAGCCCTGTTCCGGCTCGTTACCAAACAGGAGCGGCGGATCGCGGACCTTTCCGCAGCGGTGTCCGGCCTGCTTCTGGCCCTGGTCCTGCCCCCCTCTACCCCCTGGTGGATGACCGCCCTGGGGGCGGTCTTCGCGGTTGTGGTGGCAAAGGAATTCTTCGGCGGCCTGGGGGCCAACGTGTTCAACCCCGCCCTCATAGGCCGGGCCTTTCTCATCATGAGCTTCCCCGCGGCGATCACCACCTGGATCCGTCCGGTCGGCGCCGGAGGGGGAGGGTTCGCTGCCGATGCGGTAAGCGCCGCCACCCCCCTGGGGATCCTCAAGCTGGGGGGAACCGTCGCGGATTTAGGGGCGGACTTTGCCGGCGCCGGGCTTTCACCCGCGCCGGATTACTGGTCTACCATAAGGACCCTGTTTTTCGGGAATCATGGGGGCTGCATAGGCGAAACATCGATCCTGCTCATCTTGGCCGGCGCGGCCTATCTTTTGATTCGTCGGGTTATAGATTGGCGCGCTCCGGCGGCCATGACCGCCGCCGCCTTGCTGGCCTCCCTTGCCCTGGGGATGGACCCCTTGGTGGGCATCCTGTGCGGCGGGGTACTCTTTGGGGCTGTGTTCATGGCCACCGACTACGTGTCTGCCCCCATGACCGCCACGGGGAAGCTCATATTCGGGTTCGGGGCGGGGCTTATCACCGTGCTTATCCGTAAATGGGGCAATTATCCCGAAGGGGTAACCTACGGCATCCTCATCATGAATGCCTGTACCCCCTTCCTGAACCGGCTGTTACAGAAGAAATACGGGTTTGTACCGAAAAAGCCGGAGGCGTCAAAATGAAAGATATGTTGAAATTGGGCATGGTCCTGGCGTGTTTCGCTACTGCGGCCTGTGTGGGCTTGGCCCTGGTGTACAACGCGACGGAAGAGATTATCGCCCAGCGGTCCCAGGCGGACCTGGAGGCCGCGCTGAAAGACCTTTTCCCCAACGCCGATGTTTTTTCGGATATTACCGGGGAGATTACCAGCCCTCAAAGTACGGTGAGCTTCGGCAGCCAGTACGCGATAAAACAGGGGGGTACCCTGCTGGGAACGGCCATACGGGCGTCAGGACCCAGTTACGGAGGTCTCATCACGGTCCTGGTCGGCGTCACGGCGGACGGCAGGATTGCAGGGGTCAAGATACTGGAACACCAGGATACCCCCGGTTTAGGGGCCAACGCAGCTTCGGCCTCCTACTTTGTGGATAAAGCCGCGAAACTCACCTTCTACGGCCAGTTTGCGGGGAAGTCGGTAAGCGATCCCTTTGAAGCAAAGGAAGACGTGGCGGCCATAACCGCGTCCACGATCACGAGCCGGGCGGTGGCGTCGGTAGTTAAAGCATCGGGAACCGCCGCCGCCGCATGGATGAACGCCCAGGAAGGAGGAGTACAATGAAAAGCCAGCAATTATTTACCGCCGGAAGCGTTTCCCCTGCCGCCGGAAGCGTTTTCCGTGGCGCCGAAAACATTTTCCGTGATGCCGGAAGCGTTTTCCGTGGCGCCGGAAACGTTTTCCGTGGCGCCGAAAACATTTTCCATGGCGCCGAAAACATTTACCGTGATGCCGGAAACGTTTCCCGTGGCGCCGGAAACGTTTTCCGTGGCGCCGGAAACGTTTTCCGTGGCGCCGGAAGCGTTTCCCGTGGCGCCGCATGGATGAACGCCCAGGGAGGAGGAGTACGATGAAAAGCCGGCAATTATTTACCCTATTCACCAACGGTATAGTCAGGGAGAACCCCCTGCTCATGCTGATGATTGGCCTCTGTTCCGCCCTGGCGGTAACGACGGCGGTGGCTAATGGTATCGGCATGGGGCTCTCTATGACCTTCGTGCTCCTCATGTCGGAGATGGTCATCAGTATTTTCCGCAAACTCATTCCCGAATCGGTGCGTATTCCCGTGTTCATCATCATCATTGCCGCGTTTACCACGGTGATCGATTACGTACTGCGGGCCTGGTTTCCGGACCTGTCCAAAGCCATGGGGGTCTTTATTCCCCTTATCGTGGTTAACTGCATCATCATGGGCCGGGTTGAGGGCTTCGCCTCCAAGCAGTCCCTTATCAAGGTGATTCCCGATGCCGTGGGCATGGGGCTGGGGTATACCTGGGTCCTGGCCGGAATCTCCCTGGTGCGGGAACTTCTGGGGAGCGGGGCTATTCTGGGCTTTCAGGTGCTGCCGGACAGTTATCAGCCTATCCTGTTCTTCATCCTGCCGCCGGGAGGCTTCTTCGTGTTTGCCCTGTTCATCGCGCTCAATTTCTTTATTAAATCACGGCTTAAAGGGCCGGGGGATTCAACGGGGCCTGTTGCGGCGGGCGCTCACCGCCATCACGGAGGATAGGCATGGACCTTTTTAAGATTTTTATCGCCGCCTTTTTAATTGACAACGTGGTACTCATGAGGTTCCTCGCCCTCTGCCCTTTTATCGGGATGAGTACCGGTGAGGACAAGTCCATAGGCATGGGTATGGCGGTAACCTTTGTTACGGTTCTGGCAACCTGTGTTACCTGGCCTATCTACCGGTTCATCCTGGAACCCCTGGGGCTGGACTTCCTCAAACTGCTGGTCTTCATCCTGGTTATCGCAAGCCTGGTCCAATTGGTGGAGTTCTACTTGAAAAAATCGGCCCCGGCGCTGTACGGGTCCATGGGCATCTATCTTGCCCTGATCACCACGAACTGCGCCATTCTCGCGGTAACCCTGGATGCGATTTCCAAAGGGTACAATTTCGTGGAATCTGTAGTCTACGCCGCCGGCGTGGCCCTGGGCTTCCTGCTGTCCCTCCTCTTGCTGGCAGGTATACGGAAGCGGATCAGGACCAGCCCCATTCCCCCGTTTCTGAAGGGAACGCCCATACTGTTTGTTACGGCGGCGCTTCTTTCCATGGCATTTATGGGTTTCTCCGGGTTGGTGAAATAGCCGGTAGAGCGACAGCAGATAGAAAAGGAACGCGCTATGAGTATCGTATTAATAACGGCTGTTTTTGCGGCGGTATTGGCTTTTGTTTTAGGGACGGCACTGGGTTTCTTCCGGCAGTTTTTCGCGGTAACGGTGGATCCGTTGGTGGGTGAGGTCCGGGAGATTCTGCCGGGAGCCAACTGCGGGGCCTGCGGGTATCCGGGCTGCGATGCCTACGCTGCGGCGGTGGCCACGGGGGAAGCGGGGATTTCCGGTTGTTCCGTCGGCGGCCCTGCGGTGGCTGAGCGGCTTGCCGCCCTAGTGGGCGGGGAGGCCGCGGTTGTTTCGGTGGTGGCGGTTCTGGCCTGTCGGGGGACAAAAGACCGCGCGCCGGTCAAGGGTGAGTACACCGGGGTCAGGACCTGCCGGGGGGCCAAGCTTTCCGCCGGGGGGACCAAGCTCTGCGCCTGGGGCTGCCTGGGGTTTGGGGACTGCGCGGCAGTCTGCGCCTTCGGGGCCCTCAGCATGGGGGAAAACGGGTTGCCCCAAATCGACCGGGCCAAATGCACGGGGTGTAAAGTCTGCATCGGCGAATGTCCCCAGGGAGTACTCCGGGAAATACCCCGGGAACAGGAGGGAGCGTTTGTGTTTTGTTCCAACAGGAACCCGGTTAAGGCGATGGTGATGAAAACCTGCAAGGCGGGGTGCATCAAATGCGAACTGTGTGTAAAGAACTGCCCGCAGAAGTGCATCGTCATGGACCGGGGAATCCCCATTGTCGATTACGGCAAATGCGATTCTTGCGGGACCTGCGTTTCAAAATGCCCGACCAAGGTGTTTAAGTTGTTGCAGGATGCCCAGGCGGTATGAACATAACCGACAGAATTTATGCCACCCTCGGCGACATCATGGGGCTTTCCCTTTTCTCCGCGCTAAAGGAGCACCCGCTCCTGAGTATGCTGCAGGAACTCCTGGATGACCTTTCGGAAGAAAAAGATGGAGACCCCATGTACGGCATTCCCGACACCTACCTGGAAATCGCCGAGGATTGGGCCGCGTTTATAAACGCCTTTGTTCAAAACCAGCAGGACTATTCTTTCTATATTACCCTGGGGTATCTAACCATCGGGGACGATAATCCCTACACCTGCGCCGCGGAGAATGGGGAAAATCCTCCCACCGTGCTGTACGCCCTGGCCAAGACCGATCTTTCCCGACTTGGACGCATCGCGTCTTTCGAGATTCACGGCCTGGGCTTTCACATCGCGGAAATTCTCAGGAAGAACGGCCTTGATCAGATTGCCGGAAACATTGAAGAGGAATCCCGTGTTCTTTGGGCTGCGGAGGGGAAAAGATCCCGGAGCCCGCATTCCGGCCTTATCCTAAAGCTCTTTCCGGAAAACGCAAGCTGGGGAGCTTCCCTGCCGGCCCTGACGGAATATCTGCGCACAAAGGGAGCGGGTATTCTTGGGCAGTACGACTTTTTCACCTGGGCCACGGATTCGATTGTTCCGAATTTTTCCCGCCGCACCTCCCTGGCCGATTTTTCCCTGGGGGGAGGGGGGATCAGGCCGCTTTCGTTCTTTTTGATGCCGGTCCATAATCCCGATCCCATTACCCTGGCCGATTTTTTCGGCTATGAGGATCAGCGGTCCGTGGTGGCAGCCAACACCCTCCGGTTTTTGGAGGGGAAAAACGCCAATAACCTGCTCCTCTACGGGGACCGGGGAACCGGTAAATCCGCCACCATCAAGGCGGTATGCAACGAATACTCAGGACGGGGCCTTAAGCTGATCGAAATCGACAAATCGGATCTGTCTGAGTTTTCGGGCATCCTGGAAACCCTGGCGGGCCGCCGCTCCCGGCGTTTTGTCGTGTTTATTGATGATCTTTCCTTTGAATCCACCGACGACTCGTTCATGAACCTTAAAACCCTGCTGGAAGGAGGGGTCGAATCCAGGCCGCATAATGTGGTGATTTACGCCACCAGCAACCGCCGCCACCTGGTGAAAGAGCATCTCGCCGACAGGCCCACCGCCGCCCAGTCCGCCGAGGCCGCTTCTACCGGGGATGCGCGGGCCTTCGACACCATGCAGGAGCAACTCTCCCTGGCGGACCGCTTCGGCGTTACGGTGGTGTTCACCGCACCGGGGCAGGAAGAATACCTGTGCATTGCCGAACACATCGCCCTCCGCCGGGGCATCCTGCCCGACCCCCTGCCTCCCGTCGAGGAGGAATGCAGGGACCGCTTCCGGAAAAACGCCCTCCGCTGGGAGCGGTGGTTCAACGGCAGATCCCCCCGAACCGCCGTGCAGTACGTGGACTGGCTTACGGGCGAAAAAAACGCCGAGGATATACGGTTTCCCTGGGAATAAGGCCGCCCCTGCCCGTTAAGCGCGATTTAACCCCCGCCTCCGCCAAGCGGGGGTGAGGGGTTAAGCCGCCCTGCCGATCAGGCAGCCTGAATGTTTCAGCCCCGGCGGATGTGCGTTTAGGCACTGCATCGCTTCGCTGATACGTTTTTATTTTTTGACGATCCGGCGGGTTTCTATTTCAATCCGGTTCCATTCCCGATCAACTTCACCATAAATGATAACAACATCATTCGGCCCAACGGTTAAATTATCCCAATGATGCTTGTCAATTTCTACATAGACGGTATCCGTACCATCATTAAGAATATACCGCTTCTTCCCAACAGCCCGTTCGATTTTACCTTCCAGTACGACACGAGCGTGATCCCCTAATGTTTTGGCCTGTTTTATGGAAACAGGCTGATCGCCGGCGCCGCCGCCCCCAGGCCCCGTATAACCCTGCGCCGTAAGTCCGGACACAAAACCGGCAGCCAGCATAATAAATACCAGCCCTTTCAAATAAAACTTCTTCATTTTACCCTCCAATGGCAAATAAAAAAATTAACCAACCGGACTTACGTGTCTTGCACCGCACGTTGGTATTTTATGCTGTATCATACGCGTATGATTTTATTCCGTCAAAGGCCGGCGGCCTGCCGGCCTTCGCCGCCGCCCCTACCATGGTTCGTACTGATAAAAATATGAACGGATCGCCCCATTGGTAATTTCCTTGCAGGCGTCCGCTTTCTTTCCAAAGTGGGATTCAAACCCCGGATGATCGGTGATGATCCCCAGCTTCCATCCGGGAAACTTCCGGCTTACCTCCGCCATGCTCCGGTAAACCGCCTCCGCCGCCCCGGTATCCCCCAAACGGATGCCGTAGGGCGGGTTGGTGATGATGAACCCTTGTGGCTCCCCGGCCCGTTCCTTCCCCTCCGGCTTCCGGCCCTCCCCCGTGGTTTCCCGCCGCCCCTCCGCCGCCCCGGGCCGCCGGCTTTGGTAAGGGCCGCGCGGGGGCCAGCCCTTGCCGGCATCCTCCAGGGCGGCGGGCCGCACGTCCGGAAGGCCGGGGCCGGACCCAGGGCCTTCAGGCAGCGGAAGGCCCGGACCGCGTTCTTCGCGCCTCAGGCGGCGGGCCCCCTCCTGGAACCCGCGGGGCTTTGCCCCTAAGGGGGGAACCGCCTTACCCTCCGCCAGGCCATAGGCCCGGCGGAGGTTCGCGTTGGCAAAGGCAAGGGCCCGCTCATCGGCGTCGCTTCCGTAGATGCGGATGGTCCGGTTAAAATCAACCCTGGCCAGCAATTCCTCCCGGACGGCCTGCTCCGCCTTCGGGTCCGCGAGGAGCATGTCCTGCACGGCGAAGCTCCGGCCCAGGCCCGGGGCCATGTCCCAGGCGTAAAGGGCGGCCTCTATGACGATGGTCCCCGCCCCGCAGAGGGGGTCCCAAAGGGGATACTTCCGGCGCCAGTTCGCCAGGAGCAGCAGGGCGGCGGCGGTGGTTTCCCGCAGCGGCGCGGCGCCGCCTTCGACGCGGTAGCCCCGCTTAAACAGGGGCGCCCCGGACACATCCAGGAGCAGGGACACCAGGTCCTTTTCGATATAAACCCGCAGATCCGCCCTTTTCCCCAATTCCGGCAGCCGGGCAAGGCGCAGGCGCTCGCAGATCCGCCCCGCGGCGGCCTTATGAACCACCGCCTGAACGCTGGTCTCCGCCGTGAGCCGGGAACGGTTGGTCCTGACCTTCGTTACCGTAAGCCCCATCCCGCGGGGGATATAGGCTTCCCAGGGGACATTCCGGGTTCCCTCAAAGAGGGCGTCAAAGTCCTCCGCGGGGAACCGGGCCGTTTCCAGCAGGACCCGGTCGGCGGCGCGCAGCCCCATGAGGGCGCGGTAAAGCCCTGCCAATCCGGTCTTAAACCGGACCCTGCCATACCCCCCGTCTATCACGGGAAGCCCCATCTTGCGAATCTCGTTAGAGACGACTTTTTCCGCTCCTACCGCACAGAGGGCGGCGCCCGTAAACATGGTTTCCATGGGCGAAAGTATACCATAGGTATGTGGCGGAGGGGGAAGTTTTTCGCTCAAAAAACGGCCCCGCCGCGATCAGAACAGAAACGCCCCGTCCGCATATCCGGCTGCCTCAGCCGTAATCCTGAGCCTGTTCCAACCCTGACCGGCGGCGCGCTAAACACGAAGGGATGGTACGGGCATAGGCGCAAGGCGGGCGGAGGCGCCCGCGCCCCCCTCTCAGGCCCAAACGCCGAATTTTGAGGCAAAACCGGGGTATTCGGGGCAAAAACCCCCTGTTTTGGGGGCAGAATTGAAATATTCGGGAACAGCCGCGCCCAGTTCATAGTCCCGAACGCGAAATTCGGGGGCAAAAAAGCACCATTCGGGGGCAAAAATGAAGCATTCGGGGGCAAAAATGAGTCATTCGGGGGCAAAAATGGAGCATTCGGGGGCAAAAATGTAGCATTCGGGGTCAAAAAAGAAGCATTCTGGGGCAAAGCAGATCCCAGCGGGGAACAGGAAGAAGCCCGCGGGGTCCGGGCAGCGCCCCGCCGGAACCGGGCAGCGCCCCACGGAGCGCGGGGATATCCCCCGAAGTTGCGGGGATATCCCCGCTCCCCGCAGGCCTCTGCCCGCTCCCCGCAGGCCTCTGCTCGCTCCCGCCGGGGCTCTGCCCCGCACCCCGCCGGGGACCGGTTCGAGAGTAGTCGATTTTGCTTTAGAGTTGAAAATTCTCTCCTGCTGGTGTATTATGTAACCAATA
>JAITLF010000408.1 GCA_031278025.1 Treponema sp. | reverse complement strand
CTTGCTTCGCTGATTTTTTTCCCTATATCCCTGATGGTTTTTTCCGTGGAATGGAGATACCCTCTGGTAGTTTTCAAATCGTAATGGCCGAGCATTTCCTGTATATACCGCAGGGATATACCCCTCTCTTCCAACAGGGAAGCCAGTGAGTGCCGGGAACTGTGGGGGACAATCCTCCGGCCCCCCAGCTCAATCCCGGCGCGTTCAAGCCATTCCGGGAACCGCCTTTCTATCCATGAAGGATTAAGGTAACGGCCGTCTTTGAACGAAAAAACAAACTCATGCCGGCCGTTTTCCTCCCAGAGCTTTTTTATCGCCTCCTGTAGGATCAGGTCAAAGGGCGCGTCCCTTACCTTCTTGCTTTTTGTGGGGCCCAGTACCCGGTTCTTTTTGTTGTATCGTTGCCAGGAATGCTTGAGCATGATTTTCGGCGTGTTCCAGTCAAGGCAATCGGGCTTCAGGGCGGCAATCTCCGCGCGGCGTAGCCCGGAAAGAAACATACAGGCGCAGACGGCCAACTCCATAACGTCCTGTAATACCCCCGGCTTGAAAAATTGGAGAAATTCATCTTCCGGCAGGGCGCCCCAAGGAACGCTGTTCTGGCTTGGCGGGTCCAGATCCTGAAAAGGATTGATCCACCGTTTATGTTTCCTCCGGTACTCCCTGAAAACCATGCGGAGGAATACGATGATTCCGGTGAACGTCCGGCTTCCCGCCATGGGGTTCCCGTTTTTGAGCGTTTTGACAGACAGGCGGTTGGTGAAGATCATCACCTCATCCTCGTCCACCTCGGACATAAGCAATTCCGCAAAGGGATCGTCTTTTATATGAGCGTTGTAATAGGTTTTGTAGGTATCCAGCGTCCCGAGGGAATAGGGGCGGTTCTTTGAAGCGTTCCGGCCGGTCCGGGGGTTAGTCTCGATATCGATGAACTTCTCGGCCCATTCGCCGACCGTAACGTTTTCCGGGGGGATACGCCGGGCGTTGTTCGCCTCCAGTTCCTGGTTAAGGTACCGGATAAGGGCGATAACGCCGGCATCGGCCGCAGACTTGTTTTTTGGGTAGCGGTATTGGGCAAGGGTATCGGGGAAGTCCTGGAAGCTGCGGCGCTGCCAGCCAAGGCATACCTTCCGGGGAAGCCCGGAAGCCGGGTTAATCGAAAACAGGAAGGTCTTTGAATCGTTCCTTCTGCGGGTAAAGAATGGTTTTTGAGCGCGGGGCATGGCGGTCCTCCAAAAAATAAAAGCACGATAAGAGCACGATGCCACGCAATTCAAATTTCATTCTTAAACAAAGAACACGTAATTCATTATAGGATAAGGAATTACGTGATTTGGGGAGTGGAGGATTCGAACCTTCGAAGGCTGAGCCAACAGATTTACAGTCTGCCCCATTTGACCGCTCTGGAAACTCCCCGATTATTTATAGCCCTAGTTGTATACGATTACCCGGATTATTACAAGTACCTTTGGAGCCGCTTCAGCAATTCTCAGGGTACCCCCATCATCGCCGGGGAAGCCCTCGCCACGGGCAAAAAGCGAAAACTCCTGCCGTGTTTCCTGCAACGCATACCGGAGCTCCCCCTGCATGGGGTAAAAAAACATATCCCCCCGGCCCGCACTCGCCCGCGCCTTCCGGTACCCCTCATTGCCAGGCTCCAGAATCCCGCCGCCGCAGGTCCCTTCCCCTGCCCCGCGTTATGTTCCCCGTCCCCTTCCCCGCCCCCTTCCCCGTTTCGTACCGGCTCCCCCGCCGCCGGAATGGCCGCGGTACTCCCCGGCTTCGCTATCCCCCCGGCCTCCCCGCCAGGGTACCATGCCGCGTTTCCCCACTTCCGGGTTGGGGCATGCAGGCCGTGTTCGCCGCGTATCTCCGTGAAACCGAAGTATCCGTCAGGTATTTTGAGCGCCTCCGCAACCGGTACGCCCCGATGAGACACGCAAAAACTGTTATGAAGGGGCTCCCCGCTGTCGCCGCCCCAGGGTGCGCCCGTATGCGCCCGCCATCCATGCCTCCGTTACGCTGAACAAACCGTTTTGCATCCGCGTCGTTGGCGCGGTAATACCTCGCCATTTCCGATGGCGCCGCGGTCATGCATGCCGGGAAGATCAGGAAATACCCCTTGCTTTCCCTCATCCTCTCACACCGTGCCTTGTTGGCGGCATACGCAAAGCCCGGGCCGGTTTGAGCATGGCCGGGACCAAGCGGGAGTTACCGGGAGCCTGTTGGTAACGGGCGTTCACCCTGCGGAATACAAGCGGCGGGGCATTTCCCCGCCGGCCCGGTCAGGGATACCCGGCAGCCGCGAAACCGCCTGCGTATTTCAGGCCGCAAGACCCGCCGCCATAGCCCCGGAAAGACGGCGGATGCCCCCGGACCCGGCCAGCGTTTCGGGCCGGCCTGCGGGAATTGCCGCCGGATCAGCGAAACGCCCGGCAAGAGCGCCGCTTACCGCCCCGGTGGTGCCGGTGTTGGGATCCCGATGCCAAAGACCGCAGGGCGCGAACGCGCCATCATCCCGCCAGGCACACGGCGGGAGATTGAAGCCCCGCCGCTATAGATTGAAGTCCAATCGCTATAGATTAAAGCCCCGCCGCTATAGATTGAAGTCC
>JAITLF010000353.1 GCA_031278025.1 Treponema sp. | reverse complement strand
GTATGTTGAGGCTTATTATAACCGGATTCGTATACATTCGGCGCTTGACTATGTGGCGCCTACTGTGTTTAACTGTGGGCAAGTCGCTTAACAGTGTCTACCTTACGGGGTAAAGTCCAATGAACTTCCGCCAGCGGGGCCTCTCCTGCGCGAAGATGACGCGGACTAACGTCCGGCCGCTTTTCTTAGGATTTCGAGTGAAGCGGGGCTTCACGCCGCTTCACTCATCTCCTTGACTTCCTTCCGTAGGCGGGTAAGCGCGAACTAAGGTTCGACCCGTCCCGCAGTCGTCCGTGTCCGGGGAAGGGCGGTAAGCCTGAGCCTCCCGCATCCCGGGCCTGCTGTATCCACCGGTGGAACATGTTCCCGTTAACCCCCACATCCGCCGCCGCCTGGCGTACCGGTTTCTCATGCTTCTGTGCCAGCACCGCCGCTTCTGCCTTGAACTCCTTCGGGTATACCCGCCGTTCTTTGTCTTTCGTTCCCGTCTTTTCCTCTCCTCTGCTGTTATATCTCCCGCTTATCTTTGTGCCCGCCAGGATGGAGTAAGGTCCATCATGTCCATATCCGGGATAGGGATAGCGGCGGTGCTACTGGCATATATCGGGGACGGGAGCCGGTTTAGCAAGCCAGGGCAAGTGGCCAATTACGAATTACGCAGGGCTAGCACCGAGGGTGGATTGTTCAGGGAAAACGGAGCGGTACGGTACAATAGCGAGACACGAGTTTTGCCACCCGGTACACGGCGTTGTACTGGAAGGGGTATGGGCGATGGTACGGACTGGGAAGGGGCCGTTATTCGCCCAATTCACCAGTCTGGCGGAGCGGATGAGCAGGAGGAAGAACGCGGTGGCGGCGGCCCGGAAGATGGCGACCCTCGCGTGGCTTCTGATGAAACGGAAAGGGTATTACCGGGGGATGAGTAACGAAGCTATGGAAAAGAAGCTGTGATATTATAAAGTAAAAAGGTTGGCGGAATTGGCGGTTTCTGCTTGACAAAATAACATAGGACCACTCGAACCATACGAACCAACACGAACCGGAAAAGAATAACCGGACTGAGGCGCAAATCCAGCGTTTTTCTTTCTTTTTCCCGCGAACAATAGAGAGAATTCAGGTACAATCAGCGTTATCAAGGTAAAAGTTCGTGTTTGTTCGCGGGGTTCGTGTTAAACTAAGAATTGCTACAACAAACTGCTAGGAGTTTGTTGCGCTTCGCGCATAAAATGGTATAAATATTCATTTTATGAATATTTATTCAAAACAAACTCCGAAAGGATCCCGTTAATCGGGATTTTTTGAATGTTTATTCAAAAAATCTACAAGTGCAACAGGCTCCTAGCATACAAATCCCGGATATGCTAGTATTTCTCGTTCAATATAATTTTAGACGAGGCGGGGCCGGGCATGATCAATCGAGATGAATTTATTTCCGATGAGGACTGGCGGGGGTTTCTTGAGTTTTCCAACGGCCTGGAAACTCCCTATATTGTCGTGAACCTCAAGACTATAAAGCTGAATTATCGATGCCTGCGGGGGCTTTTCCCGTACAGCGAAATCTACTACGCCGTTAAGGCCAATCCGGCCCCGGAAGTGGTATCCCTGCTTGCCGAAATGGGCTCCAACTTCGACATAGCTTCCCGGGCGGAACTGGACATGGTTCTCTCCCTGGGCGTCCCGGCGGAACGGCTCTCTTTTGGCAATACCATCAAAAAGGCCCGGGATGTGGCCTACTTCTACCAGCGGGGGGTCGGGATGTTCGCCACGGACAGCAAGGAGGACCTGAGAAACATTGCCTCCGCCGCGCCGGGTTCCCGGATCTACGTCCGCATCCTGGTGGAAAACTCCACTACCGCCGACTGGCCCCTTTCCCGCAAATTCGGCTGCCACCCCGACATGGCCTACGACCTCCTCATCATGGCCCGGGACCTGGGCCTGATCCCTTTCGGCATCTCTTTCCATGTAGGCAGCCAGCAGCGGGACATAGGCCAATGGGACGATGCCATAGCCAAAACAAAGTACCTTTTTTCCTGCCTGGAGGAGTACGAAGGCATACGCCTCTCCATGATTAACATGGGCGGGGGTTTCCCCGCAACCTATATTCAGCCCACTAACGACCTGAAAGAGTACGCGGCGGAAATCAAACGCTACCTTGTTGACGACTTCGGCGACGAACTCCCCAAAATCGTCCTGGAACCGGGCCGTTCCCTGGTGGGGAACAGCGGCGTCCTGGCCTCCGAGGTGATCCTCGTCTCCCGGAAAAACAACACCGCCCTGAACCGCTGGGTCTATCTGGACGCGGGCAAATTCAACGGCCTTACCGAAACCATAGACGAATCCATCAAATACCCCATCGTAACGAGCAAGGACGTTCCCGGCGGCAAGGAGGCCGAAGTGATCATCGCCGGCCCCACCTGCGACGGCCAGGACATCCTCTACGAAAAGTACAAATACCGGCTCCCGGTAGACCTTAAAATCGGCGACCGGCTCTACTTCCTCTCCACCGGGGCTTACACCGCAAGCTATGCGTCAATAGGGTTCAACGGATTTGAGCCTATCAAGACCTACATCATGCCGCTGAAAAAGTAGAGGATCGGGCGGCAAAACCGGCGTCCGACGCTGCTCATGGGGTCAGACCCCGTTATGAAACCGCATAAAAACGCATTAAACCGCTGTATACCGTATTATATGTCATAAAACAGCATAAAACGATATTTAAGCCTGTTCCAAAACTAATTGACCTTGCGCTAACGGACTAACGTACACGGTGCGGACCTCTGGTTCGATGGAACAGGCTCCTGGAAAAACCGGCATCCGACGCTGCTCATGGGGTCAGACCCCGCTATGAAACCACATAAAAACGCATTAAACCGCTGTATACCGTATTATATGTCATAAAACAGCATAAAACGATATTTGAGCCTGTTCCAAAACTAATTGACCTTGCGCTAACGTACACGTTTTTGGAATAGTATCCCGACAGCTATGAAATTGCGGCTTTGCTTCCCGGGGGAGACGGCAACGCGAAGCGAAGCGCAAGGGATAGAAGCGGAAATACCGGAGGCTTTACCGTAGGTAAAGCTGAGGAATTGGAGCGGATAGCCCGGTTCCCGCCGGAGGCGGGAATGCGCCCAAATTCCAAAAACCCGCATGTTTAATCGTGTCGGGATAATAGGATCTATTGCGTAAGCAATTAAAATAAAATGCCTTGTGTTTTTTTATGTACAGTTCCTAAGAGAACCGGGGGGCAAGAACCGGCTGCGGCCTCGGCTGTCAAGGCGCCTTTTTGCGCACTAACACTACCGCTTCCCAGGGCTCAAGCTTCCCCGCCAGATCCGTCCTGCCGGTGTTGGTCGCCGCTATCGCGCAGCCGCCGCCCGGCCCCGCGCCGGCCCCCCGTAAGGCCCCGGCCAAATCCCTCCGTTTCCCCGAAAAATTGAGGATCACCGTCCAAACTTCGTCCTCCCCTTCCCGGTCATAGGCAATCACCGGACCCCGGGCGTAACGCGGCGCAAAGGGCGCGTACTTTAGGGTTTCGCTTGAAGATCGCAGGGCGATGAGCTTCCGGTAAAAGTTCCGTACCGAGCCGGGATCATCCGCCTGGGCTTCGTAGTTGATCCGCTTATGATTCGCGTTGATCCCCAGCCAGGGCTTCCCTGCGGTAAACCCCGCGCCCTTCCCTGCCGACCACTGCATAGGCGTACGGGCGTTATCCCGCGAAGCGGCGCTGATCCACCTCCATCTGAGGGCCGCCGGAATATGCCAGCGCCTAAGGAGGGCGTTCATGTTGAGGGACTCCACATCGTTCAACTGGTCAAACCCCGTAAAGTCAAAGTTCGTCATCCCTATCTCCTGGCCCTGGTAGATAAAGGGCGTCCCCCGCAGGGTCAGCTCCAGAACCGCCAGCAGTTTCGCGCTCCGTTCCCGGTATGCCCCGTCGTCGCCGTAATGGGACACAATCCGGCTCTGATCGTGGTTCTCCAGATACACTGCGTTCCACTCAAGCCCCCGCTGCCACTTGGTCAAAACTTCAAGGAGTTTCGCCGCCCTGAACCGCTTGGGAATGTACTTGGCCACCCGCCGGTCCACCTCCAGATGATCAAAGTAGAACAGCATATCGAGTTCGCGCCGCTCCTCCCCGCACAGCAATTTAGCCTCATCCAGGTCCACCATCACCGATTCCCCCACGGTAAAACAGTCATAGGCATCCAGCGCATCCCGCCTGAGTTCCCGCAGAACCTCGTGATTCCCCTCCTGACACTTATACCACTCAAGACCAGGCAGAATCCCGCCCCTTTTCCCGTCCGCAAGACTCGTCTTATACAACACATTGATCACGTCGCACCGGAACCCCGCCACCCCCTTGTCCAGCCAGAACCGCAGGATGCCCTTTATCTCTTCAATCACCCTGGGATTCTTGTAGTTCAAATCCGGCTGCTTCTTGTGGAACAAATGCAGGTAATACTCTCCGCTCCGCCGGTCAAACTCCCAGGTATCCTCCACAAAGAACCCCCGCCAGTTATTCGGCAGCCCCCCTCCCGGCTTAGGCGGCCGCCAGATATAGTAATCCCGGTATTCGCTTGCCGGATCCCGGCTCTTTTGGAACCACTCATGCTCGTCCGAAGTATGGTTGATCACCAAATCCATGATAATCCTGATGTCCCGCTTCCCCGCCTCCGCAATCAGGGCCTCCATATCCGCCATAGTCCCGAACTTGGGATCTATGCCCCGGTAATCGCTGATGTCGTACCCGTTATCCGCATCCGGCGAAGGGTACACCGGCGACAGCCAGATAATCCCCACCCCCAAATCCTTGAGCGCGTCCAGCCGTGAAATGATCCCCGGAATATCCCCAATCCCGTCGCCGTTGGAATCCTGAAAACTCCTCGGATAAATCTGGTAGACCACCCGTTCTTTCCACCACACCGCCATACTAACCTCCCTATGCGGAATTTGGGCGCATCTTGCCTGCGGCAAGACCGGGCTATCCGGGGCTCCGCGTCCTGCCGGACGCTCCGGCCTCCTCGTCCCGCCGCCGCACGGCTGCGCCGCTTGCGCGGGCCTGCGGGGGCCGCCTGACGGCGCCCCTCCTATCCCTTGCGCGTCTGCTGCCGGGACAACCCAGGAACGTACTTAATTGCATTGAACCGGAGGTTCAATGCAATAAGAAAATATACTACTTTAGCTACGGAAATAATATCGGCGTATTTTAGGGGGAAGTCGCCCCCACAGCCGGTCCAAGGTCCCGGCCTATCCATTCTGCGGGCCAAACCCCCTTTCGGGGTCAGACCTCCCTGCGGGATCAGGCCTCTGTGGGGTCAGACCCCCTGCGGGGCCAGACCCCCTTTCGGGATTAGACCCCTTCGGGGACAAACCCTCTGCGGGGTCAGACCCCCTGCGGGATCAGGCCTCTGCGGGGTCAGACCTCCTTTCGGGATTAGACCCCTTCGGGGACAAACCCTCT
>JAITLF010000304.1 GCA_031278025.1 Treponema sp. | reverse complement strand
AGGAGGTTAATCATGCTTATAGGCATTAATCCGGTGATCAGCCCGGAACTGCTGGACGCCCTGTTCCGCATGGGACACGGGGACGAAATTGTGCTGGCCGACGCTTTTTTCCCGGGGGACAGCTTTAATTCGCGGGTAATACGGGCGGACGGCATCAGGATTCCCGCCCTGCTGGAAGGGATACTCGCCCTCATCAATCTCGATTCCTACGTTCCCCATCCGGTGGTGATGATGGCCGCCGCAAGCGGGGACAGTCTGGATCCGGCGGTGGAGACTTCCTACCGGGCGGTGATCGACAGGCTCTGGCCCGGAACTCCCCCGACAGAGCGGATAGAGCGCTTTGCCTTTTACGAAAGGACAAAGCCGGCCTACGCGGTTGTTATGACCGGCGAAACCGTTAAATACGGGAACATCATTCTGAAAAAAGGGGTCATACCCCTTAAATGAGGCCATTCCGGCCCCATATTATCTTTGTTTGGAGGAAAAAATGGCAGATATTGCGAGTCTTAAACAAAACCCGCCGGTAAACCGTTTCCGGGGGGCCCTGCCGAAAATCGGCATACGGCCTACCATCGACGGCCGGCGCCGGGGTGTCCGGGAATCCCTGGAAGAAGTTACCATGGGCATGGCCCGCGCGGCGGCCAAACTTATCAGCGAAAACCTGAAGCACCCCAACGGGCAGCCCATTGAGTGCGTCATCGCCGATTCCACAATCGGCGGGGTGGCGGAAGCGGCCGCCTGTCAGGACAAATTCTCCCGCGAAAATGTGGCGGTTACCCTGACCGTTACCCCCTGCTGGTGCTACGGCTCCGAAACCATGGACATGGACCCCCTTACCCTCAAGGCGGTGTGGGGATTTAACGGCACCGACCGGCCCGGCGCGGTTTACCTGGCGGCGGTCCTTGCCGCCCACAGCCAGAAGGGGCTTCCGGCTTTCGGCATTTACGGCCGCGACGTGCAGGATCTTTCCGACACGGGAAACATTCCGCCGGACGTAGCCGAAAAGATACTCCGTTTTGCCCGGGCCGCGATTGCCGCCGCCTGGATGCGGGGCAAGAGCTACCTTTCCATCGGCTCGGTTTCCATGGGCATAGCCGGCTCCATCTCCAACGCGGAATTTTTCCAGGAATACCTGGGGATACGGAACGAATACGTGGATATGTCGGAACTGGTCCGGCGCTTCGAGGAGAAGATCTACTCCGAAGCCGAGTTCAAGCGCGCCCTTGAATGGACGCTCGCCAACTGCAAGGAAGGCCCGGACAACAACCCCCCGGAGGAACAGCACGACCGCAAACAGAAGGACGATGTCTGGAAGACCTGCGTCAAGATGGCGATCATCGTCCGGGACCTTATGGTGGGGAACCCGGACCTCAGGCGGAAGAACCTGGCGGAAGAGGCCCTGGGACACAACGCGATTCTCGCGGGCTTCCAGGGGCAGCGCCACTGGAACGACCACTTCCCCAACGGCGACTTCCTGGAGGCCATCCTCAACTCTTCCTTCGACTGGACCGGCATCCGCGCGCCGTACATCGTGGCCACCGAAAACGACGGCCTCAACGGCGTGTCCATGCTTTTCGGCTGGCTGCTCACCGGCTGCGCCCAGGCATTCGCCGACGTGCGCACCTACTGGAGTCCGGACGCTATCAAGCGGGTCACCGGCTGGCAGGCCGACGGCGGCGCGGCAGGGGGCCTTATCCACCTGATCAACTCCGGTTCCGTAGCCATCGACGCCACGGGCAAACAGCGGGTCAACGGCAAGCCCGGCTGGAAGCCCTACTGGGAAATCACCCCGGAAGAAGCCGGCGCCTGCCTCGACGCGGTAAGCTGGCGTTACGCCAGCCTGGGCTATTTCCGGGGCGGCGGCTATTCCGTGGACATCATCACCGAAGGGGACATCCCGGTCACCATGACCCGGCTTAACCTGATCAAGGGTCTCGGCCCCGCGCTTCAGGTCGCCGAAGGCTATACGGTCAACATCCCGCCCGAGGTACACGACAAGCTCGACAAGCGCACGGACCCCACCTGGCCCAGCACCTGGTTTGCCCCCCGGACCACCGGCAAGGGCGCCTTTAAGGACGTTTACTCGGTAATGGCCAACTGGGGCGCCAACCACGGGGCGGTCTCCTACGGCCACATCGGCGCCGACCTTATCACCCTGGCAAGTCTCCTGCGCATACCCGTATGTATGCACAACGTGGACGAGGACAAGGTATACCGTCCCAGTTACTGGAACTCCTTCGGGATGGACAGGGAAGGTTCCGACTACCGGGCCTGCGCGGCCCTGGGGCCTCTCTACAGGTAAGCGGGAGGGGGGGGCCGGTTACCATACGGCGGGCGCGTAAAAGCAGGCCGCCGTGGCCCCCCCTGCGCCGGAGCCTCCTCGCGCCGTTTGTTCACGGGCGGCGCTGCGGGGTCTCCGGCTACCCCCCACCCCGGTGAATCAATTGAGACGGACTTCGGGTCTTGTTACCAATGTATCCAACAGCCAGGCGCAAGGGATTGAAGCGGTATCCTTTTGCCCGCTTTGGGCTGTCGGGCAAAAGATACAGGGAACCTCCGGTTCCACGTAAAGCCCGGTCCGGCCGCAGGCCGGATGCGCCCAATATAAAATTGTATATTTTCAAACCTAAAACAGCATATATTTTTTCCGTAAACGCGCTCACCGGTTCGGGTACAAATATTTCTATTTTTGTCAAATATTTCTTGACAGAAGAAAACAGTATTACTATTATATAAACAGTTCTTTTGAAATATTGGATTTCAAAAGGCTCCGGGTTTTTCGTAAACAGCGTACCCGTCCGGGAAATACATCAGAGAGGTGGTAATATGAAACGTACTACAATTTTATTTGAAACAGCGATATTCGGCATAGCGGCGGTATTGGTTTTGACGCTTACCGGGTGCCCTGATCCCAACAGCGGATCTGTAGATACCTGGGAAAAAGTAACCGGTTTGGATGAACTTGCCGGAACATGGGAAGGTGCGGTAAACGTTCCAATACCGGCCAGAGATGATTTCCCCGCAACATCGGTAAGCGGTACTATATCCGTAAGCGTTACGGAAGATAAGTTTACCGAAGAAATAGATATGGACATGGATAAACTTCTTACCGATTATTGCAAAAGTTTGGGCGGCGCCGATGCTTTAACCGCGGCCTTCTTTAAAAAAGCAATGTGGGAATCGATAAAAAGTTCTTCCGAAACGCCTGATGGTCCGGTCGATCCCGAATACGAATACACCATAAATTATGAATTCACCGATAATTACCATATAAAGATGAATTTTGAAGCCCCAATTCCGGAAGGCGGCCTTTTGTTTACCGGAGAAACCGCTCTCTATGCGCCGTATGTGAATCAAAATAAAACAAAGCTGAAAATTGTTTTGCCGGAAGAACTCCTGAAAGAACTCGACGGATATGCGGAATATCCGGACGGAAAAGGGGAATTTATTCTGTACCGGCGATGACAGGGGAAACCGGCCTTTCCCGGTGCGGTACCGGGCGGACCTCTCCCCCGGCCGTTCCCGCGCGGCGTTCCGGGGCTGTCTGTTATGTGGTTCCGGGGACAGACCCCTCCCGCGGTCGTTCCCGCACGGCGTCGCGGGGCTGTCTGTTATGTGGTTCCGGGGACAGACCCCTCCCGCGGCCGTTCCCGCACGGCGTCGTGGAGGCTGTTATGTGGTTCCGGCGGGGTTTAGGGGCGGGTTGCCGCCGGTTAGCGGGGCGCGGGAACGGTTGAGAGGGGGGAAATGAGCGTAAAACCGGGGTTTCCGTCGTTTTTCCCGCCATGGGGTCTGACCCCCGTGTCCGGCCCGCCGGTTCCCTCCGCCTCGGGCGGCTCCCCCTCCACCACCCGCGACCAGTACCGGTCCCCCCAGATGTGCCCGATCCTCCCCTCCGCCCGGTTGTACCGCGCCGCGAAGGTCTGTTTCATCCACTTCATAATGGCGGGAAGTTCCAGCCCGTCCTCCGGCCTGATGTAAAACGTAAGCCAGTCATCCTCAAGACGCAGCCCCCTGATCTCGAAGGCAAACCGAAGTTCCGTCTCCCGAAACACCCGGGCGAAAATCGCCGGGGCCTTGTGCCCGTGGAACAACGGTTCCCTGTTATTGACGCGGGTGCGGATCTCGTACCAGACACCCTGTTTGAGTATTCGTAATTGTCGCATATATATAATAGGGGTCTGACATGCCGTTTTGCTTTAATCAGGCCGAAAAAAATGGAGGGACAGACCCTCTCGGAGAATCTTTGTTACCGGTAGAAGCGGATTTTTCCTGTTTGAAATTTCGCCGGGTAGAACCGGGCGGTCACCCACCCGGAACCCCCACAGACCCGGACGTGCCCAATTAAGGCATCCGGTTCCTCAAGAAAAAGCTTCGCTTAGTTCCCG
>JAITLF010000177.1 GCA_031278025.1 Treponema sp. | reverse complement strand
GGATTCGTATGCATTCGGTACTTGACTATGTGGCGCCTCATGTGTTTAACTGTGGACAAGTCGCTTAACAGTGTCTACCAAATGGGGTAAAGTCCACTTGCCGGTAGTAAATCGGTGATCGAATGATAAAAACCTGTGGAAGGGATCTATTCCTTTCCAAAAACGATTAATTCGGCAGTCTCGTTGTTTCATTGTAGTAGCCGACTTTTTTTCAACGACCTTCATAATTTCTTGCCTTTTCCGTTAACGTGTAAAGCCCCCTGCCGGTCCGTTTGAACAAATCCATACTGTCTTTATGTTTGCTGTCAAATTCATGCTTGTTTAACTCGCCGCGTATGGAATTTTTTATGGTATCCATCTTCATGGGAATTTTCCTGTCGATTAACCGCCGGGGAATTTCGTCATAGATTACATCGAGAGAAACTTCCTGTATGCCTCTTTTATTTTGTTCTCTTATGAATTCGATAATTATCTTTTTTAATGACGGCACTGTCCCCGGCAGTTTCGCCTCCTCGCCTTTCAGAAATTGCAGATCGGTTTGAAGTGATTTATCGGTTATATCTTCCGCTTTTTCAATTTCTTTCTTGATATTGCCATAACGGAGGATATAATCCTTGCTTGGAGTAAAAACACTGTCGGTATATTTTATTCCATTGTAGATTGCTTCCAACTGCGAATAATACTTTGGCGTATCTTCGCGAAAAATGCTGTTGACTTCAAAATTGGATGTAAGGCCACCGCCGGTAAGATTGGATGAACCGATTATCGAAGTATATTTTGTATTGCGGGACAATGCGGTCTCAAACAAATACATCTTGGGATGAAACACTAAATCATTATGATTATCCCGTTTATCGCCGAAACAATAGAAGTTAAAATTCTTTTGTTTATTTTCAATATCTTTTAAGGCAAGCAAAGCGCCCGCGTCGGTTGTCTTAAAATCAAGCCCCGCAATAATTTCAATTTGAGCGTTGTTTTCGCGCAGGGCATAATCAAGCGACTTATAAATTTCGTCTATGCCTGTCCGACGCAGAAATGCCACGGCTATTTGCACCTTGGTACTTTCGATAAGTTCGCTTTTCAATATGTCAGACAGCGGATAATTTGTGTTTGATAGTATCTGTATTTTTGCCGCCATTTATGCCGTTTCTTCTTTGTCATATTTTTTATAGCGCATGAATCCGAGGGCGTTGCGGGGGTGGGACCTCCGCCGAGGGGGGTAGCGGAAGCGCGTGGTGCTGGAGCGTGGGGGGAGACCTCCCCCCACAAACTTTATTTTTAAATGAAACGTCGCTATAAGCGGTTTAACATTGTAACCGTCTTTTTCGGAGTATTTATTCAAGTCAGGATTAGGATATTGCCATTTAAGAAAACTGCGAAAAAAAATATCCCCTATATCATAATTCTCTGATAAAAATGTTTCGCCAAATGTGGTTATTCTTATTTTCTTTTCTGCGTCAATATATGCCAACCCCATTTTTTCAATCGGATTGAAAGACTGCCGTCCCCGCATCTCCCCGCCACCCTCATAGTTTTTGGCGTTTAGTATTTCTTCAGCCTGTTTGTAAGTAAATTTTTCAGAATTAAGCCATTCGATGTGTTTTTGGGAAATCGTTTTCTCAAATTCTGGTGAATTTATTCCATAAGCCTTTTTCTGTAAAAGCAAAATTTGATATTTCTTTTGCGTTTCGTTATTCCAGACCTCACCCTCCAGTTCTTTGAGAACCTTCAAGAAACTGCGTATTCGCTCTGGGTTTCTAACCGTTGTTGATACTGACCAAAGTCTCATACTTTCCTTTCCACACGATAGGCTTTCGGCTCCCAAAGAGCCGATTTTCTCTTTCGGAGAGCCAGCCTTGGGTCTCCGAGAGCCGATGCCCTCTCTAAAAGAATCAAAACCGTGTCTCGAAGAGTGAATTTCCTCTTCCGGAGAGCCGATTTCGGGTCTTTGAGAAGGTTGTTTCTCTCTTAAAAACCCGGCTTCCACTCTCGGAGAATCAAAATCGAGTATTTTTGACCCAAATTTGACTCTTTAAGAGTAGGTTACCTCCTCTTTAATAGTCTCAGGTTAGGTCTCTGTTTCTGTCTCGCCGCTCTTGCGTTTGCCGCTGGGGAAGCGGGTTTTCAGTTCTTCGTAAACCGCCTTCGCGCCGGGTATGTCCTGTGCCGCCGCCATTTTGACCGACTTGTAAAACACGAGGGCGGCTTGGTAGGCTTCGCTTCCGGCGGCCATTTCTGTATCGCTGGTGTCTCGTCAAGCTGGCGGATACTATTGACCAGTGTCCAAAGTCCGTGCGCATCCTCAAATTCTGTACCAAAAGCGTCCATGTCGAGGTAAGGCGGAACCAAATTCGAGTTCTGCCGGGCAAAGTCATAGGCTTTTTCTACAAAACTGATGGTTTTCTCGCCCATTTTCGGTAGTTCGTGCCGTCATATTATAAATTTTTTTGCAAGTACCTTATATAATTTTCTAAAATTTTAGCCCCTATTGCACATAACTCCCTATATCCGTCAAAACTGGCGGATAATGTACATGATAACCTCGATCTGTATCCATGTCAAACTCCTATATATTTGGAAACCATCCGGTTCCCTTGTTAGATAATTCACGAAACACCGCAATGGAAGCCAAACATTCTTTGCTAGGCTGCCGCCAGATATTGTTTTGCATATTCTCTCCTTATAATCCCAGCTTCACGCATACTTCCACAAAATCCCGAAATACCTGCTTCAGCGCCGCCCCCCTCTCATGCCGGAAAAGCGCGATGGTTTTATGATCCGGGGAAAGAGCACCCAAAAGCCACAGGACCTCCAGATTCCGCTTCGTTTCCGTTTCCAGCCGCCGGGATGAGCGGACGCGGTTCATATATCCGTACACAGAGAGTTTTAACAAATTTTTGGGGTCATACATGGGGCGTCCGGTCTGGTGGGGCTGTGGACGGGAAAAACCCACCGCCGCTAAATCAAGGCGATTGATATAGGCGTCAATCACCCGCACGGAATTGTTTTCCGCAACGTACTCTTCTATGCTGTCCGGCAGTAATATGATTTGATCGCGGCTTTCTCCGGTGATGAATTCCATGTCAGCCCCCCATGCCGGTATTTTACTGGTTTAACGCGGCTGTTTCCCGGCTTTTGACACAGTCTGGGGGGCGGAGCCCCCGTAGCGTCGGAGACAGTATACGGGACGTAATCCTGGGGATTGGACTTCAATCCCTGAGGATTGGACTTCAATCCCTGGAGATTAGACTTCAATCCCTGGAGATTAGACTTCAATCCCTGGGTCCGGAACTTCCGGGCATCAAAAAAACAACGCGCCGCTCCTCCCTCCGCCCTGTTTCCGCTATGCATCCATCTTCCGTTATGGTACCCTAGCGTCCATGCAATCATCCAACGGCGGGACCCGTTTAATCGATACAGCCGGGACTAAACGCGCGCAGCCGGCTGAGGTTTTGAACCGGCGCGCGGCCCGGTCTGCGGCGCAATTAGCGGCCCGGGTTGCGGCGCAATTGGCGGCGCTTGTTCTCCTGCCCGTTCTTGGCGCCTGCGCCCGCTCAGGCGGGAAGGGGGGCGCGGATACCCCGCAGGCGGGGCGGGCGGGCGACAGCCTGATCATCGCGGTGGCGTCGGAACCCGCCACGTTTGATCTGCACTACGCGTCGTCCATGGTTGAAGGCTGGGTGGGTAACAACATTTATGACGGCCTTCTGTTCTTTGACGATGAGGGGAACATAGAACCGCTCCTGGCGGAGGATTACGAAATTGCCCCTGACGGGCTTACCTATACGTTCCGGTTACGGCGGGGGGTAAAATTCCACAACGGCGAGGAATTTACCGCACGGGATGTGGCCTTTACCGTCGAATACGGCAGGAACGCTCCCAACGCCAGCCTCCTGTGCGGCATGATCCGTGATGTGGCCGTTCCCGATGACTATACGGCCGTCCTCACCCTAAAAGAACCTATGGCGTCTTTCCTGGCCGAGTTTGCGGGGAATCAGTTTTCCTTCTACAATGAGAAGGCGGTGAAGGCGGCGGGTACCTACGGTAGTTTTCCCGTCGGTACGGGGGCGTACCGTTTTGTCGAACGCCGCGCCGGGGCGGACCTTACCTTCGAGGCATTTCCCGATTACTTCCGCGGGGAGCCGGCTATAAAACAGGTGGTGTTCCGCATCATCCCCGATGATTTTACCGCAGCGGTTGCCCTTGAAACCGGCGAGGTGGATCTTGTCATGGCCCTCTCGGTCCCGGCGGCGGTTTCCCTGCGGGATACTCAGGATGTGATAGTGAGTTCCGATCCTTCTACCCGGATGAACTACCTTGCCATGAACACCGAAAAGCCTCCGTTCAATGATGCCGCCCTCCGCCGGGCGGTAAACTACGCCCTGGACCGGGAGGCCATACGCGACATGGTCTACGAAGGGGAGGGGAGCGTTGCGGACTACCTGGCCTTTCCCTGGATGGCGGCGTTCGCGGAGCCGGAGACCCGCTACGCCAGGGATCCCCGCAGGGCGGCGGAGCTGGCCCGGGAAGCCGGGGTTTCGCCGGACCAGCCGGTGGAAGCGACACTCATAGCCGCCGCTTCCTCCCGGCAGGCTGCGGAGATTGTGCGGCAGAACCTGGCCGCCCTTGGCATCAACATCACCGTGGATATTTTGGAATTCAACGCGTGGATTGCGCGGTATTACCGGGGGGATTATCAGATTTCCTGCGGGGGCCATTACCTGAATATAAAAGATATGAATTACCTCAGTCTCTTTTATGAGTCGGCCAACATAAACCAGGGGAATTCCGCCCGGTATCGTAATCCCGCAGTGGATGAACTTTTCGCGCAAGGCCGGCGCGAAGGTGATCCCGAAAAGCGGCGGGTCTTATATAAGCAGATTGCTGACATCGTTCAGGAGGACGCCCCTTACGCGGTTTTCGCCAATCCCCCGGTCTTTAGGGCATACCGCCGGAACCTGCGCATTGCCCATACCTACTCCCACAGCATCTATGTCAGGGACATTTCCCGGGACAACGCGGCTCGTTAGGAACGGTCCATGGGCAGCTATGTACTGAAGCGGTTTCTCATCTTTGTTCCTACCCTTCTTGTTGTTATCTTTATTATATACGCCGTCATCGACATAACCCCCGGCGATCCGGCCCGTATCATGCTTGGGGAACGTGCCGCGGAGGAACAGGCGGCGTTACTGCGCGAAACCCTGGGCCTCGACAAGCCCCTGGTCATGCGGTACGTACACTATGTATACCGGGTGCTTCACGGGGATATGGGGGTTTCCTACCGCCGGAAAACGCCGGTACTCGACGATATTCTGCGGAAGTTTCCCTATACCCTGGCCCTGGCCCTGTGGCCGGTGTTTCTCAGTTCCCTCATCGGCGTTTCCCTGGGCATCCTTTCGGCGCGTAAGCCCCGTTCCCCTGCCGATACGCTTTCTTCCGTAGTTTCCCTGTTCTTCGCCTCGGTCCCCGGTTTTGTTTTGGGTATGCTGCTCATACTGGTTTTTTCCCTGCGCCTTCGTATGCTGCCTTCAGGCGGCGTTTCCTCCTGGCGGCATTTCGTCCTGCCTATCGCCGCCCTCACCGTTCCCGCTGCGGCAGCAACGGTGCGCCTTACCCGTGCCGTGATGATAGAAACGCTGGGCAGGGATTTCATACGTACCGCCCGTGCTAAGGGAGCCGGCGGCGCGGCGATCATCGTGAAACACGCCCTGAAAAACGCCCTGCCTCCGGTGATCGTCAATGCAGGCATGCACTTCGGCTATCTTCTGGGCGGCGCGGTAATCACAGAAACCCTGTTTGCCCTTCCCGGCCTGGGTTCCCACCTGGTTGACGCCGTAAAGATGAAAGACACGCCGGTAGTGCTGGCGTCGGTAGTGTTTCTGTCGGTATTTTTCAGTGCGGTCCTCCTCCTTTTGGACCTGGTTTGCGCGTTCCTCGACCCCAGGAGCCGGGCGCGGTATGCAGGACGGAAGGGCGCGGGGTGATGAAAACCGTGGACGGGAAAGTATATAATTTCGGGAATCCTGCGGCCCAGTACGGCGCGGCGTGGGGCCGCTTCAAAAAGAACGCCTCCGCCGTGGCGGCGTTGGCGGTATTCACGGCGATGATCGGCGTTCTGATCCTTGCGGACCGTATCGCCCCCTATGAAAAAGGGATACTGTTGAATCCGGCATCCCGCTTTGCCCCTCCCGGTGGGGAACACCTTTTCGGCGCGGACGAGTATGGCCGGGATGTGTTTACCCGTGTCATACACGGCGGACGGCTTTCCCTCTCCCTGGGGTTTACCGCTTCCGCCGCCGCCATGCTCTTCGCCCTGATCCCCGGCTGCGCGGCGGGTCTTTTCGGGGGAATCACGGACGAGATCATCACCCGGATCATGGATGCCTTTCTTTGCATCCCTTCGATACTCTTCTCCCTGGCATTGGCGTCCGCCCTGGGGCCGGGATTCGGGAACCTTCTCATCGCCATGGTGATCTCCCACGTACCGGGCTTTACCCGTTTCGTCCGCTCCCTGACGCTTACCATCGTTGTAAACGATTATATTGAAGCCGCCAGGGCATCCGGAACATCCGGCTTGGGGATCATAGCCCGCCACATACTGCCGAACGCCCTGGGTCCTATCCTTGTTCAGACCGCCTTTATTTCGGCGCGTATCATTCTGATTGCCGCCAGCCTCTCCTTCATCGGCCTTGGCATCCGTCCCCCCGCTCCCGAATGGGGCGCTATGCTTTCCGAGGCCCGCGTCTTCCTCCGCCGCGCCCCTCACCTGATGTTTTTTCCCTCGGCGGCCCTGGTTCTCACCTCCCTTTCCCTCAACCTCCTGGGCGACGGCCTGCGGGACGCGCTGGACGTGCGTTTTGAGGCCTGAGAAGCAGGCGGCGGAAGCGCTGCTTTCTGTACGGGACCTCAAAATCCATTTTCATACTCCCGCAGGCGTGGTAAAAGCCCTTGACGGTCTCTCGTTTGACGTAAGAAACGGCGAGACCCTCGGCGTCATCGGGGAATCCGGGTGCGGGAAGACCGCCGCCTGCCTGTCCGTGATGCGCCTTATCCCCGAACCGCCGGGCCGGTATGAAGGGGGCGCGCTGTTGTTTGAGGGCCGGGACATACGCTCCATGAGGGATGTTGAGCTGGGTTCCTTCCGGGGAGGCGGCGTTTCCATGATTTTCCAGGAGCCTATGACCGCCCTGAACCCGGTCATCACCGTGGGGCGGCAGATAGCCGAAGGGATAGCGCTCCATCATCGGGGATCAGCCAGGGCCGAAGTGCGGTCCCGTACCCTTGAATGGCTTGACCGGGTAGGTTTCCGCCATCCCGAAAGGGCCGCCGCAAGCTATCCCTTTACCCTGTCGGGGGGTATGCGCCAGCGGGCGCTGATCGCCATGGCCCTGGCAACCGGTCCCAAGCTCCTTATCGCCGACGAGCCCGCCGCTTCTTTGGACGTGGCCACCCGGACACAAATACTGCGCCTTATCAGGGACCTGAAACAGGATACCGGCCTCTCGTGTCTCTGCGTCTCCCACGACCCGCAGGCGATGAGGGGATTTGCGGACAGGATTCTGGTGATGTACGCTGGGCATCCCTGTGAGACCGGTCCTGCGGAAGAACTGCTTGCCCAGCCTTTGCACCCGTATACGCGGGGGTTGCTGGAGGCCGCTTTCTCCGGCATAAGGGGAACCGGGGGGGACAGGCTCCCGGTCATCCCCGGCCACTCGCCTTCTCCCCGGGATATGGCGGGTGGTTGTCCCTTCCATCCCCGGTGTCCCCTGGCGGAAAAACCCTGCCGGGGGGATTTTCCGCCCCGCTACGAAGCCGGAAAGGACCGGGAGGTTTGGTGCTGGCGCTCTTTTCGCGCCTGCCCTTCGGTCCTCCGCTACCCCCACTACGAGGGCGCCGTCCCCGTAAGGCCCCCGCTAAGGGGACAAATCCCTAGGGGAGTTGGGTCCCCCGTCCCCCCCGTATATGATGTTTTAGTCGAATTTATCAATGTAGAAAAACAGTTTTTCCTTCCGGGCGGTTTTTTCGGGAAGGCCGGCGATGCGGTACGGGCGGTGGGCGGCGTTTCTTTACGTTTGCACCGGGGATCGACCGTGGCGGTTCTTGGGGAATCAGGATGCGGCAAGACCACCCTTGGCAGAATCGCGGCGAAACTTCTGGAACCCTCCGCAGGCGTTCTTCTCTTTGACGGCAGGGATATTACCCGTGTGCGGGGAAAGGAAGAGCGCCGTTTCAGACGGAGAACACAAATAGTGTTTCAGGACCCCTTTTCGTCTCTGGACCCCCGGCAGACAGTCTATGATATAATAGGGGAGGGGCTCAGGAATTACCGGATGGTCAAAAACCGGCGGGAACTGCGGGACAGGGTAGTGTTTGTGGCGGAAAAATGCGGCCTCTCCGCGGATCAGTGCGTCCTGTATCCCCACCAGTTTTCAGGCGGCCAGCGCCAGCGCATAGCCATTGCCAGGGCATTGGCGGTGGAACCGGAGTTCATCGTCTGCGACGAGGCGGTTTCCGCCCTGGACGTTTCGGTCAGGGCTCAGATTGTCAACCTTCTTAAAGATCTTCAGGAGGAAATGAACCTTACCTATCTTTTTATGACCCACGATTTACCCATTGCGGAATTTATGAGCCGGGAAACAGCGGTGATGTACCGTGGACGCATCGTTGAGAAGGGGCCCTCCGAAATCGTGTTCCGCCGTCCACAGCATCCCTACACGCAGGCACTCCTCGGTGCGGATCCGCCATCTGTTTTGCAAAGCGGTCCGCCGCCGGCCCGGCAGGGATGCTGTTACGCGCCCCGCTGCCTCGGCGCCGGGCAGGAATGTCTGACGGAAACGCCCGCGTTTCGGGAAGCGGAACCGGGGCATTTTATTTCCTGCTTCCGCACCCGTCCGTCTTTATTGAGGAAATAATGTTAAAGGTGTCAAATCCTGAAATAGGTTGACCCGGGGCGAGCGCATTAAAAAAGGGGTAAAGAGGGATAAAAAAAGCCGATAGAGGTGAGACTGGAGGTAATAATGATCCCTGAAACTCTACCACCCATAATCGACTTTTTTAACGACATCAACGACCCGCGAATTGAGTGAAAAAAATGCTGTCCCCTTATCGAAGTTATCGCCATCACCCTTTTGGCAGTGATGGCCTTCGCCAAAGGCTGGGAAGACATCGAACTGTACGGGAAAACCAAAAAAGCCTGGCTGAAACGCTTTCTCCCCCTGAAACAGGGTATTCCCAAACACGATGTATACCGCCGGGTGTTTAACCGGCTCAATCCTCGGGATATTGAACGGTGTTTCATGGCCTGGGTGAGGGCGATAAAGCAGGAGAAGGAACGGGAAGTGATAGCGATAGACGGGAAAACCCTGCGGGGCGCTTTAATACCCAGCAGGGGAGTAAGGCCATCCACCTGGTCAGCGCCTGGGCAACGGAAAACCGGTTGGTGTTTGCCCAGATAAGGACCGAAGAAAAGAGCAATGAAATCACCGCGATACCGGCAGTATTGGAGATGATGCCCTCACGGGGTGCATAGCGACTATAAACGCGATGGGATACCAGGACAAAATAGCCAACCAGATAGTCAACGCGGGAGCTGATTTTGCCCATTCGGACCCCCTGGTGAAGACCGGCAGTACCTTTGAAATCGATCATGGCCGGCAGGAGCGGCGGAACCCTGCCGTAGCCGATGATGTTTCCTGGCTGGTTGCCCCTCATCCTGCCTGGAACACTATCAAATCCATCGGCCCGGTTGAATCCATCCGCACTACCGGGGAAACGGCCACGACCGAACAGCGGTAGTATGTCTCAAGCCTGCCGGCTGACCCGGTGGTATTTGGCACGAGCGTCCGTGATCATTGGGGAATTGAGAACTCCCTCCATTATGTCCTTGATGTGTCCTTTGGAGAGGGCGCCTGCCGGATAAAGAGCGGTCATGCT
>JAITLF010000361.1 GCA_031278025.1 Treponema sp. | reverse complement strand
TCATAAAGGCGCCTTTGCGGCTCATAAAGGCGCCTTTGCGGCTCATAAAGGCGCCTTTGCGGCTCATAAAGGCGCCTTTGCGGTTCATAAAGGCGCCTTTGCGGTTCATAAAGGCGCCTTTGCGGTTCATAAAGGCGCCTTTGCGGCTTATAAAGGCGCCTTTACAAGTCGTAAAGTGCCTTTTCCGATCGAACAAAGAGCCTTTCCGATCGAACAAAGAGCCTTTCCGATCGAACAAAGAGCCTTTCCGATCGAACAAAGAGCCTTTTCGATCGAACAAAGAGCCTTTCCGATCGAACAAAGAGCCTTTTCGATCGAACAAAGAGCCTTTCCAATCGAGCAAAGAGCCTTTCCGATCGAACAATGGGCCGTTGGCTCTCTCACGGGGGGCGGTAATCCGTCCTGGGTTCGTTTTGCGGCAGCGGTAAAATTGCTAATCGTGAATACGGCGTTTCTGAGCGTGAAAATCGGGGTACTGAAATCACGGCGCGGGGTTTGGAACAGGATCATCTATTATTCACCTATCTGCCTGGATTATTATCATTTACTATTTTTGCGGGAACACCAGCATCCGCCGCATCTTCTGGTACATCTTTTAGTACTGCCGTTCCCGCATCTCTACTTACATTGTTTCCGATTTTAGCATGGAGTACTGGTTCAAACCGGCGCCGCGCCGTTTGTCCGGTTCGGGCTTGGCGTTCGCCGCGGCGTACACCGCTTCCGGGATTCCCGTGCAAATCCGTGAGGGCGGGCAGCCAAACCGCGCAACGCCATCCCCGGCCGCTTCCATCTTGCCCTTCCATAGCCTTCGGGGTATAAAAAAATATGAGCAATGCGGAAATGACCTATTATATATATAAGGGCGGGGACAATTCCAACGCGGGAACCAGAGAGAAGCCGCTGTTGAGTGTGGCGGAGGCGCTTGACCGGGTGCGGTGGCAGCCGTATGAACGGGCGTATTTTATTATTTCCGGTTCCCTTACCCAGGCCGCGTCCCGGCACGGGATGATCGCGATAACGGGGCCTGGGTTACCGGAGATTTTCCTGCAGGCCGGAAGCGCCAAGCGTCCCTGCATCCTTTCCGCCAAAGGGCTGAACCAGCGGGTTATGTATATCGGCGAGGGCAATACCCTCAGTATCGGGGAAAACATCATTATTCGGGACGGTGTCCGCAAAGAGGGCGGGGCGGGTATCGCCATTGACGGGGGAAAGCTGATCATGCGCGGCGGCGAGATCTCGAATAATGACGGGTGCACAGGGATGAGCGGCGGGGTGTATGTGGGGAAGGGCAGCGAATTTATCATGGAAGGCGGCCTGATTACCCGGAACAAAACCAAAATGCACGGCGGCGGCGTATTCCCGGACGACGGCGGGGTCTTTATCCTGCGCGGCGGGACTATCGCGTATAACGAAGCCGCCATATCAGGCGGCGGCGTGTTTGTAGGGCCGGATGCCGAATTTATCATGTCCGGCGGGAGTATCGAGAAGAACCTCGCGGGGGGCGAGCTGATCGTGGCGATAAACAATGTGGTCTTGCCCTATGGGTACGGCGGCGGCGTGGCTGTCAGCGAACAGGCCCGCTTCATCATGCAGGGCGGCGCCATCTCCAGAAACCGCGCCTTCGTGGTTGAACCGCGGGGCGAAAAAGCCGGTTCCGGCGGCGGGGTGGCGGTGGAAAAAGACGGCGCATTCATCCTTGACCAGGGGTGTATCGCGGGAAACGACGTGAGGTACTGGGGCGGCGGGGTGTATTCCGAAGGCGAGCTTACGATCATGCCGGAGAGCATAATCAGAGACAACCATGCCGATTTAGGCGGCGGCGGCGTAACGGCGCGCGGCAGCCAGGCTGTTTTTACCATGCATGGCGGGCTGTTGATGAATAACACGACCGGCGGCACGGGCGGGGCGATTCATGTGCGGGAGAGCGCCTCTTGTATGATACAAAAAGGGCTCATCGCGCAAAACATCGCGGGCGAAGCCGGGAACGCCCTGGCCATAGACGGCGAGGTTATCGTGAACGGCGGGATTATCGGTGATAACGAAGCCGCCAGCTTTGTGCCGGACGAAGAAGAAAAGGAAACAGCCGCCGCATCCTGGGGAACACACGGCATTGCCATCGTCATTGAAGATTCGGGGAAACTGATCCTGCAGGGCGGCCAAATCGACGGCAACATCGTGAAGCGGGACGGCGGCCAGGTGGAAGACCGGCGGCTGGAAGCGGAACTGCTTGCCGCGCCCCAGCCGCCTGAGGATTCGGGAAAGGACGTCTAACGCCCCGCAGGATCCCCGTGGGGCTTGCCCGGTTAAAAGGCCTGGCGCGCGGAAATCCGGGGCGGCGGCAGGCTGCCTGGGTTTTCCCAGGTGAAGAACCGGATAAAATGATTGTCCCCGTCTTTCGCCTTCAACGTATAGGTTGAGGTTTCCCCTATCGCGGCCGCTTCCCCGGAGGCCAGGTTGTAGACCTTCTGATTGGTTCCGGGGAGGCAGACCCCCACGCCTTCGGCCACGTTAATGTCATTCCAGATAACCAGGGCGTGCCTGCCGTCGCTGCCTTCAAAATAATAGGCCTGTATAAAATCCGGGAGGCCTTCCCGCTCCGGGGTTTTGCAAACCCTGCCGGGAATGTTTTGAGCCGCAAGCCGGTAGGCTGCGGCGCCGCCCTTCCACGTCCAGGCGGCATCCCGCTTTACCAACCCAAACCAGTCTTCAGAGTCGGCGTTATCCTGAGCTTCCGGCCTGGGATCAAACAGATGATACCAGAAGATGCGCCGGGCGCCGTTGACGGCGAGGAGCACGATGGTCTGCATAACCGTTTCGGGCATGTCGGCCTCCAGAATATCCGTGCCGTACCGCCCGGCGGGGCGGGGAGGCGCATCATAGGTGGGATACCCCACCTCGGTAATCCAGATTTTGTCCCCAAAGCCGTATTCGGAAACAAGGTCCTTAAACCGGATATACAGATTGGCGGTCGCTCCGGGGCCCGTCATATAGGGGTGGTAGGCGATGGCGTCTATACGGTCCATTGCGCCGGAAGTAAACATTCCCCGGACCCAATCTTCCGATGCCAGGGTGTTAAAGGCGCCGCCTACGATGAAGGCCTCCGGGTCGGCTTCCCGGACGGCGGCGGCGGCGGCTTTGGTAAGGGCGAAAAAATCGTCTTTCGTACCGGCGCTCGCCCAAAACCGGGGCTGTAAGTTCGGTTCGTTCCAGATGCACCACGCGTCAACCCGGTCTTTATACCGTTCGACAGTCTTTTTAACATAGGCGCAGAAGAGCGCCCGCTCGTCAGGGCCTTTGATGACAGGGCCGTCGTAGCCTGAGCCTTCGGGATGCAGCCAGGGCGTGTCATAATCCAGGACGGCGAGGATCTTCTTACCCCCGGTTTCCCCGTTGTCCGCGTAGGCCGCAAACGCGTCCAGGTTCCAGGCTTCCTTTTGCGGCTGGATGCTGCTCCAGCTAAAATCCGTGAGCATCCACCGGACACCCAGCTCATCCAGAAGGGCGTATTCCCGCCCGGCCTCATCGCTGCTGCCTGCGTGAACCATGCCCAGGAGGTCGCCGGGGATGGCGGAACGGACAATCCGGGCGGGGTCATAGGCCGCGCCGGTACCGGCGGGGCAGGAAGAAAAAACAAGCGCTCCCAAAAGGAGCGCAAGGGCATTGTTTCGCATATATCCTCACAAAAACGCCGCTTCCATCCCCGGCGGGACGAAAGCGGCCCTGGCGAAATCTTACGGCGTACCGGTAACTTTCGTATACTCGCCGCCGAAGAACCCGTCTACCTGCTCATTCGTGGCAGCATCATTAGAGGCGCTCGTGAAGGTAAACGTATTCCCGCCGTCTGCTACCTGAAGCCGTACCGGCACATTCGCAAAGCCCCCAACGAGAGCCGGAGTAACGGTGCTCAGATCCATCGTATCGGAAACCTTAGTCCCGTCTGGCCCGGCCGCCGTCAACCCGGCCATATAATAGGTTTCGTCAGCGATTTTGGTAAGTTTACCGGTTACCGTCCATTTAAGGGCATCAATGCTGCTATCCTTAGCGCCGGGCAGCAGCGCCTGAACAAGACTCGTAAGCTTCTGCTGGTTTGTTTGATCGCTAAGATCGGTAACGTCAATCTGAGCGCCCTGAAAGGCGGATAAGAAAATAACGTTGATATAGGCGGTAAAGGTAGAATCCGCCCGGATCTCAAACGTTTTTTTAAGGCCGATTAAACCGCCCGCGTCGGTAAAGATATTTTTCGGATCGTTCGTCCAGGCAGATACCAGCCGTCCGTCAGCCCCCTCATCCGGCGGGGGATCCCCGGGACACCCTGAAAGAACCAGCATCCCCGCCGCGGCCAGGATCGCGGCGGCGCACCCTAAAACGCGTCTCTTTTTCATGTAAAACTCCTTCAACGAATGTATTGAGGCGGTTCCAAAACCCGCGCCGGCCTTCATCCCCCCGGCTGCCCCCCCGGAAACGCTCCACCCGGCGGGCGGAATGGGGGAGTTAGCCGTACAAACCCTCCCGCTGGACGGCGGAACGCTCAAACCGGCTGCCGGACTGCTTCATTCTGCCGGCAGAATACGCCGTTTTTGCCCCTGAATGCCCGGGGGATGAAGGCCGGCGCGGGGTTTTGGAACCGCCCCAATTCCCCGTACTCTAGACACAATCCGCCGGATTGTCCAGCCGATTGCCCGGCAGACCGCGGGGCGAGCGCATTAAACATTCTCTGGGAACAGCCGCCACAGGTTTCCTTACCGCCGCCGGCGGCTGCGACGCCTCGCCAGACTTCATCATGATGTCCGGCGCGGTTTCTGGCGGCGGTACCGGCGGTACTACCGGCGGCGGGGCCTGCGGTGTGTAAACCCGGGTTTACGGCGTGTAAACCTGGGTTTTTGCGCTGCGGAAAAGTGTTTTTGCGTTGCGGAAAAGTGTTTTTGCGCTGCGCAAAAGTGTTTTTGCGCTACGGAAATCCGGGTTTCTGATCAATAAACCAGGGCCCGGCAACACGGATCCCCAGCGGGGGTATTCTTTTTTAATGCGCTCGCCCTGCGGCAGACCGGCAAAGGGGCAGACCCGGCCTGAAGCGCGCGCTAGACGTTTCGGTGTTTTCACGGTATGGTACTTTTCGTTACACCCGCGGCGCGCAGGAGCGGTTCAGGAGGAAGAGAGGGATGATGAGAAAAAACAGGCTATTACCGGCAGCGCTGCTTGCCGCCCTGCCCCTGGGGGCCGTCTTTGGGGTGGATATATCACTCAGCGCCGGCGGCGGCGGGTTTCTGGGGGGGCTTTTTACCCGGTACACCCTTACTGCCGATGGCAATATGGGCGTTCCGGTGAAGGTGCTTTCGGCCCAGGGGGTAAACCAGTTCAACTACGGCGGGTATTTCTTTTGGGACGTTGTTTTCGCCGAACTCAGCGTCGGGTTTCACCGGGGGGAAAACACCTGGACGGAAACCATCTCCGCCGTTTCCTCCGATGCGGGCGCGGGAAAGGTATTCGGTTCGGATACCGCGGGAACCGGTACGGAGGTGATGCTGAATTTCGCCCTGCTGGGTAAATACCCCTTCCCCCTGGGGAAACGGCTTACCCTTTTTCCCCTGGCGGGGATTGAATACCAGCTGGCCCTTTTGGAGTACCGGAAACAGCGCGGCTATACGATGTACGACCGGACGGACGGCATCCGGGAAACCGGTTCAAACGGCGGCGCCTACGGGCTTTCGGCCTGGAATTCCCTTTTCATCAATGTTGGGGCGGGCATTGACGTTTCCCTGATCGCCCGCATGTATCTGAGGACGGAGCTGCTGTACGGTTTCCGCCTGATGACCCCCTATGAGGCCGACGCGCTGGAGAAGGTCAAGAAGCAGGCCAACGCCCCGAATCCCAAATTGGCGGGCCTCACCAGCGGCCCCACCCTGAGGATCGGCGTGGGATACCGGCCCTGGTAAACCCCCGCCCCAGTCAAGATGGCTAACCCCGCGTATATCCGCAACTTTTGCATCATCGCCCATATCGATCACGGAAAATCCACCCTGGCGGACCGGCTCATCCAGAAGGGGCGCCTGGTGGACGACCGGAATTTCCAGGACCAGATTCTGGATACCATGGACATTGAACGGGAGCGGGGGATAACCATCAAAAGCCAGGCGGTAACCATCCCGTATACCGCGCCGGACGGCGCTACCTACGAGCTTAACCTGGTGGATACCCCCGGCCATGTGGACTTTACCTACGAGGTGTCCCGCGCCATCAACTCCTGCGAGGGGGCTTTGCTGCTGGTGGACGCGACCCAGGGCGTTCAGGCCCAAACCCTGTCGAACATGTACCTGGCTCTGGAGCATAACCTGGAGATTCTCCCGGTGATCAACAAGATCGACATGGCGGCGGCGGATATCGCCGAAACCAGGCGCCAGATTGAGCATGATCTGGGCCTTGACCCGGAAGAGGCCGTGCTGGTCTCCGCCCGGCAGGGGACGGGGGTGGACGAGCTTTTCGAGGCCATCGTGAACCGCATCCCGCCGCCTGCGGGCAGTTCCGGCGGCCCCCTGCGGGCGCTCATCTTCGATTGCCGCTACGATCCCTACCGGGGGGTGGTGGTCCATGTGCGGCTCTTTGACGGCCGCCTTACACGGGGCATGAAGATCCGGTTCATGTCTAACGGCTCCGAGTACGAGGTGGAAACCCTGGGGATTTTCAGGCTGGGCATGGCGGAACAGGACGAACTGACTGCCGGGAGCGTGGGCTACCTCATCGCCGGGGTCAAAACGGTGAACGACGTGCGGGTGGGGGATACGGTAACCGGGGCGGACGCGCCCTGCGCCGCGCCGCTGCCGGGGTTCCGGGAAATCAAGCCCGTGGTGTTTTCCTCCATATATCCGCTGGACTCCAATGATTATGAGGAACTCAAATCGAGCCTGGAAAAACTCAAGCTGAACGACGCTTCCCTCCTCTACGAAAAGGATTCCTCCGCCGCGCTGGGCTTCGGGTTCCGGTGCGGCTTCCTGGGCCTGCTTCACCTGGAGGTCATACAGGAGCGGCTGGAGCGGGAATTCGATCAATCGGTGATCTTCACCGCGCCTTCCGTCAAGTACACGGTCCGCCTCCGCTCAGGCGGGGAGAGCATGGTGGATAACCCCGCAGACTTCCCGGACGAGGGCCTTATCGAGGGGGCGGAGGAACCGTACATCCGGGCTTCGGTCATTACTCCCGCATCGTACCTGGGGAACATCATGACCCTGTGCCTGGAAAAACGGGGCGTTCAGACCAACATGACCTACCTGGACGAAAAGCGGGTGGAACTCGTCTACGACATGCCGCTGGCGGAGGTGCTTTTTGACTTTTACGACCGCCTTAAAAGCATCAGCCGGGGTTACGCTTCCTTCGATTACGACATCACCGGCTATAAGGCCACGAACCTGGCCAAACTGGACATCCTCCTCAACGGAAAGCCGGTGGACGCCTTGTCCCAGTTGGTGTTCCGGGACCGGGCCTACGACCGGGCCCGCATGGTCTGCGAACGCCTGCGGGACGAGATTCCCCGGCAACAATTCAAGATACCCATACAGGGGTCTATCGGGAGCCAGATCATCGCACGGGAAACCGTAAACGCCCTGCGCAAAGACGTACTGGCCAAGTGTTACGGCGGCGACATTACCCGGAAGCGCAAGCTGCTGGAAAAGCAGAAAGAGGGGAAGAAGCGGATGAAGATGGTAGGAGACGTGGAACTTCCCCAGAGCGCCTTTCTGGCGGTACTGAAAAGCAAAGAAAAATAATTGCTCAAAGACTACTTGACAAAAAGGAGTATTTTATGTATACAAACAACAAACAACAAACAACAAACAACAAACAACAAACAACAAACAACAAACAACAAACAACAAACAACAAACTTTAAGACTTTAACTTTACCGCAGATATATGAATATGTAAAAAGTGATTACAGAAGATACGGAGAGACACCGAAATTTTTCAAAATAATGTTGAATGTTTTATTAGGACGAAATCATTGTTTTGTTTTCAGCTTTTGGTTGAGAATGTGTTATAGCAAAAATATAGTTATACATATTATTGCTCGAATGATGTATAAAAAATATTTTAGAAAATATGGTTTGCAAATATCTTTTAAAACAAAAATAGGTTATGGGTTGTACATAGGACATGGGATAGGAATAATTATTAGCCCAAGTGCTAAAATTGGAAACAATTGCAACCTAAGCCAATTTACAACAATAGGAACAAATCATAAAAAATCCGCAATTATAGGCGATAATGTTTATATTGGCCCATCAGTATGTATTGTGGAGGATGTAAATATTGGAAATAATGTAAGTATAGGTGCAGGAGCTGTAGTAGTAAAAGATGTACCAGAAAATGCAACGGTTGCTGGTGTTCCTGCAAAAATATTAAATTACAATAATCCAGGAAGATATGTAAATAATAGATGGGAAAGAAATGAAAACAAAATATAACTGCGCCTTCCAGGACGGTTTACGCGCAGACCCGCAAAGCGGGTCTGACGCCGCCGGCAGGCCCCTCGGCCTCCGTTCGTCCAGATCAATCGCTACGCTCCTTCCCACGATGATGAGCCAATCCTTGCGTCGGAAGGACAAGCCGGGCCGTTTCCGGTCCGCCGCCGCATGAGGTCCTTTTGTTGGTTCACATCCATCAGAGCCTGAACCGCCCCGTGAACCTCCTGTTGGAGGAGGACCGGGTTGTAGCTTCGATACCGCCGCCGCAGTTCCGCCTTGTCGTCATCACCCAGGTCAGGGGAAGCCAGGAGCCGTTGGCAGGGACGCATGGGTTTATCATAGACCTTACGGACTTTGGATCCCACCCGGATCTTGTCGATGAGTTGTGGGCAGGAAATAATTCAAGAGGGGGCACAGAGAACGGCAGGGCGGGCGCATTAAAAAAAGAATACCCCCGCCGGGGCTCCGGTGTTGCCGGACCCCGGTTTCTTGATCAGAAACTCAAGTTTATCGATCAGAAACCCGGGTTTGTGCTGCGCAAAAACATTTTTGCGCTACGCAAAAGCACTTTTCCGCAGCGCAAAAACACTTTTCCGCAGCGTAAAAACACTTTTCCGTAGCGCAAAAACACTTTTCCGCTACGCAAAAACACTTTTCCGCAGCGCAAAAACACTTTTCCTCTGCGCAAAAACACTTTTGCGCTACAAAAAACCGGGTTTACACACCGCAGGCCCCGCCGCCGTCAGTTGCCGGTAGTACTGCCGGTACCGCCGCCAGAAACCGCGCCGGACATCATGATGAAGTCTGGCGAGGCGCCGTAGCCGTTGCCGCCGATCGTGCCGCCGCTGTTGCCGCCGGCGCGGCGGTAAGGGAACCTGCGGCGGCAGCTCCCTAAGAATGTTTAATGCGCTCGCCCTGGTCTTTTCCCCGGAACCGGTGGAGATCGTCGGCGATTATTGGTATACTCCCGGTAAATTTCCCGTTGAAGGCTGTCCGGCAGGGGCTTTCGCGGAAATCCGGCAGGGGTTTAGCCCGCGCCGGGGCTGCCTGGGGTCTGCCCTCCGGATGGCCGAAAACTCACCATAAAGGCGCCGGTTCAAAATCGACAGCTTTGACCGGCTTCAGGTTACCATGACAAACATAATTGAACCGAGAATTCTCAAAGGTTTCCGGGATTTTCTTCCCGGCGCGGAAATTGAGCGGCGTTCCCTGGTGGAACGCATCGAGGCGTCCTTCCGGCTGTACGGGTTCGTACCCATCGACACGCCGGCGCTGGAATATGCGGAGATCCTCCTGGGTAAGGGCGGCGGCGAAACGGAAAAGCAGATATACCGCTTTACCGATAACGGAGGCCGGGACGTGGCCCTGCGCTTCGACCTTACCGTGCCGTTTGCCCGGTTCGTGGCGGAACACCGGCAGGCGCTCCCCCTGCCCTTTAAGCGCTACCACATTGCCAAAGTCTGGCGGGGGGAAAACGCCCAGCGGGGGCGGTTCCGGGAATTCACCCAGTGCGATTTTGATATTGTGGGAAGCGAAAGTCCGGCGGCGGATTTTGAGATTCTCCTGGTGATGCAAAACACCCTCAAGGCCGCAGGCGCCGGGGATGTAACGATCAGGATGAACCACCGGGGGCTTTTCAACCGGTTCATCGCCCGCCTTAACCTGCAGGATAACGCGGCGGATATCCTCCGCACGGTGGACAAACGTGCCAAAGCGGGCCGGAATGCTACGGCGGCGTCCCTTGAAGAGCTGGCGGGAGGGGGAAAGGCCGCGGAGATACTCCGTTTTATCGAAGCCGGCGGAACGTTTGAGGAAACGCTGGACACCCTAGCCGAGGCTGCAGGCGGGGAAGGCCCCGAATCGGAGCGGCTCCGTCTGATACGTTCCTTCATGCTCGACATGGGGATAGCCGATTCATTCGTCCTTGACCCCTCCATCACCCGCGGGCTTGATTACTACACCGGGATTGTCTTCGAGACCTTCCTTACAGCCCTGCCCGAAATAGGCTCGGTCTGCTCCGGCGGCCGCTATGACGACCTGGCGGGCCTTTACTCCCGTGAAAAACTCACCGGCGTCGGATCATCCCTGGGACTGGACCGGCTTATCGCCGCCCTGGAAAGCCTGGGCAAGGCCGGGAGCCGGAGCACCTACGTGAAGGCGGCCATAGCCTGCGTGGACGAGGCCGCCGCCGGTGCGTACCAAGCCCTGGCGAACCGTTTTAGGGAGCGGGGCATTCCCTGCGAGGTGCTTCCGGAGGCGAAGAAACTTACCCAACAGTTCATCCTTGCGGAGAAGAAAGGCGCCGAATGGGTTATCGTTCCCGGAAGCCCCCTTACCCTGCGGGAACTCAAGACCCGCCAAAACCTGACAGCTTCCTCTTTTGAAGAAGCCGCAAAGCTGGTAAGCCGGTAAACGCCCGCATTGGGGGGTACCCGAAGAAGCGCGGGGCTCCGCCCCCCACCCCGTCGGGGGCGCCTCCCCCGAACCCCTGCTGGGAGGCCGGGGGCCCCCCCAGACCCCCCGAAGGTTGGGCCCGCGCTTCTTCCGGGTACCCCTTCTAGACTAATGTCCGGGCTATCCGTACGATATCCGCGAAGACGCCGCCTGCGGTAACCTGCGCGCCCGCGCCGGGGCCTTTGATCACCATTGGCAAGGCTGAATACCGGTCGCTGGTAATCACCACGATGTTGTCCGAGTCCACCAGGGAGCGGAAGGGGCTCCCCTCGCCTTCTTCCCTGAGGGCAATTCGGGCGGCTCCTTCTTCGATAACCGCCACATACCGCAGCACGCAGCCAGAGGCCGCCGCCGCGACGCGGCGCGCTTCAAAGACCCCGTCCGCGTTCTGCAGCTCATCGAAAAAGGCTTCCACCCCCTCAGCCTCGAAACACGGGGCGGGCAAAAGCGGCTCTATGGCAACCGCGTCAAATTCCAGGGACATGCCGCACTCCCGTGCCAGGATCAGGGCTTTCCGGGCGGCGTCCATGGCGTTAAGGTCGTCCCTCGGGTCCGGCTCGGTGTAGCCTTTGGCCCTCGCTTCCCTGACGAGGCCGGAAAAGGGTTTGGAGCCGTCAAAGTTGTTGAAGATGTAGCTCAGGGTGCCGGACAGAACCGCCTCGATACGCCTGACCCGATCCCCGGAGACCGCCAGGTCCCGAAGGGTGGAAATGACCGGAAGGCCGGCGCAGACCGTGGTCTCGTAGAGGTAGGGAATGCCCCGGTCTCTGGCGTACCCCGTGAGGGTGCGGTAATAGTCCAGGGAGCCGGAATTGGCCTTCTTGTTGGGGGTAATGATGGGGATGGCGGCTTGCAGGATTTCGGCGTACCGGGAAGCCGCCTCGCCTGCGGAGGTGCAATCGCAGAAGGCCATGTTGGGAAGGTTGAAGTCCCGCATCCTGGCGATAAAGGCGTCAAGATCAACGGGCTCCCCCCGGCCTTCGGCGGGAGCTTCCGCGGAGAGCAGGGCCTTGACCGTTTTGGGGTCCAGGCCGTCGGGATTGAAGATCATCCGCCGGGAATTGGCCGCGCCGGCCAGGTTGATGCGTATCTTGTGTTCGTCCGCCAGGATTTCCCGATGCCCGGCTATCTGGTCTATCAGGGTGCCGCCGATAAGGCCGGTTCCTACCAGGAAGAGGTTCACCGACCGCACGCCGGAGAGGAAGAAGGCTTCGTGAATCGCGTTCAGGGCCTTGGCTTCGTCGTGCCGGGAAATGACCGCCGAGATATTGAGCTCCGATGAGCCTTGGGCTATGGCCACAATGTTGATCCCGTTGCGGCCCAGGGCGTGGAATACCTTTCCGGCTATGCCGGACCGCCGCTTCATCTTCGAGCCAACCACGGCGATGACCGCCAGGCCCCCTTCGGCCACCGGCTCGTCTATGGCGGCGGCGGCGATCTCCCGCTCAAATTCCTCGCGCAAGGCGGCGGACGCGGCGGCGGCGGACGCGGGGTCTATGGCAAAACAGATGGAATATTCGCTGGAACTTTGGGTGATAAGGATGACGCTGATCCGCCGCCGGGCCAGCGCGCCGAAAAGCCGGGAGGAAAACCCCGCAACCCCCACCATGCCCGTACCCTGAAGCCGGACCAGGGTAATGTTCCTCAGGGAACTGATCCCCCGTATGGGGTAGGCGCTGTCTCCGGCTTCCCCGGTAATCCGGGTTCCCGACGAGGCGGGATTGAAGGTATTGCGTATCACGATGGGAATGCCCTTCTCCAGGGTCGGCATGACGGTGGGGGGATGCAGGACCTTGGCCCCAAAATGGGAGAGTTCCAGGGCTTCCTCATAGGAAATGCGGTCTATTTTGAAGGCGGTCTTGACCATCCGGGGATCCGCGGTGAGGATGCCGTCCACGTCGGTCCAGATTTCCACCGCGTCGGCTCCCAGGGCGGCCCCGAAGACGGCCGCGGACAGGTCCGATCCCCCCCTGCCCAGGGTGGTCGTGCGCCCCTCGTCATCGGAAGCGATGAAGCCCGCGGCGATTTGCAGGGCGGGCCGGGTTTCCAAAAAACGGCGGATGCTGCCGTAGGTTTCCCCCGGAATGACCTGCGCGGCGCCGTAGGACCTGTCGGTTTTGATGACCCGCCGGGCGTCCAGGTACTCGGCGGCTCTGCCGCGGGAGGTGAAAACAAGGGTTATCAGGGACGCCGAAAGCCGTTCCCCAAAGCTCATGATGTAATCCAGGCTCCGGGGGGACAGCTCCCGGAGTATCCGTACCCCGTCCAGGATACGGGAAAGCTCGGAGAAGGTTTCCCCAATCAGCGCTTCGGCGGCCTTCCGGGGCTCCGGGTCAAAAAGATCGGCAGCCAGCGCCGCGTGCCGCCGGTGCAGGGCTTCTACCCCAACGGTATACCCCCCGTCTCCCTGAGCCGCCTGGCGGGCTGCGGTAATAAGCCCGTCGGTCATCCCGCTCAGGGCGGAAACGACCACCACCCGCACCTGCGCGCCATGATCCCGGTCGTTTACAATGGCGAAAAGTTTTTCCACCGCACCGGCGGTTCCTATCGAAGTACCCCCGAATTTAAGGACCAGCATATATACCTCCATATATAGTGTTCAGCGGGAGCCCGGGCATGCCCCGCCCGCCGCAGACGGGCGGGGCGGGCGGGGTCTTCCGCCCCAGCCGCGGTCCCGGCCTAACCCCGGTACTATAGCACATACCCAGAGGATGTGTACCGCGCCAAAATCAATCGCCGTGAGCGCCCCCTGGAGGCGCTTTCGAGGATAGCCCTGCGGGGCCGTTCCAAAGCCCGCGCCGGCCTGCGCCTCCCCGGCTGCCCCGCCCGGAAAGGCCCCATCCGGAGGGCAGCATGGGGTAGTTAGCCGTACAAACGCCCCATTTGTACGGCTGAACGCCTCGTTTGCAGGACTGAATACGCCGTCCGGAGAGCCGTCTGCCCAAGCCGGCTGCGGGACTGCTTCATTCTGCCGGCAGAATGCGGGGGAGGCGAACGCCGGCGCGGGGTTTTGGAACCGCCGCCAAGCGGTCCGCCCTTGTAATTATCCCTTTTCGGTTATAGTATTTTTCTCTGTAACATTATTTTACAGTACTAGTCTATTGTTCGGAGCGAGCATGTTAGAGGTTCTTCTGGTTATAGCCGTTTCTTTTGTACTTTCCTGTGCGGCAGTATGGGTGCTATGCCGCATGTCCCATAAAAACGGGTGGTATGACAAGATTGACGACCGAAAAATCCATTCCGGCGATGTCCCGCGTCTGGGGGGCGGGGGGTTTTCCGCCGTGTTTATCATCGTTTCGGCGGTCCTTATCTTTGCCGGAGGGGAGGCTCCGGTGGGCATCCGGTTTATCCCGGTGTTCATAGGGTTGTGCATCACCCTGGTATGCGGCATCCTTGACGACTTTCATACCCTGGCTTCCAAAACGAAACTGATTGTCCAATGCATCGCGGGCCTCCTGGTGATCCTTCCCTCCTATGTGTTCCGGCATCTCTTTACGTTCAACGATAACTTTTTGATGCTGAGCTGGCTCAGAATCCCCCTTTCCTTCCTGTGGATCGTGGGCCTTACCAACGCCATCAATTTCATCGACGGGGTTGACGGTCTTGCCGGGGGCGTTTCGGCCATTATCGCCCTGACCTACGCCGTTATTTTCGCGTCCTTTACCACCAGCGGTTCGGTTACCCTGTTCTGCCTGAGTTTGGCTGCGGCTATCGGCGGGTTCCTGGTTTTCAACCTGCCCATCCCCCGGGCGAAGATCTTTATGGGTGACGGGGGGAGCCAGTTTCTGGGCTTTACCCTGGCCATCCTGCCCCTCCTTGACCAGGGAACCGCCCGGCTGAACCTTCCTGTCCCCTATGCCGCCGCCCTGCTCCTCATCCCCATCCTGGACATGGTTTCCGCCGTATGGCGGCGCCTCCGGGACGGACGGCCCATAGACAGCCCCGACAAGGCCCACGTTCATCATAAATTGATGAATTTGGGGCTGAACGCCTGGGGCGTTGACGGGGTTCTCTACGGTTTGCAGATAATCCTGGGGATATTGGTGTTTCTCGCGGTCAAGTTCCAAAACCGCCGGGGTGTATCCCTGAGCTTCTTAGGCTGCTCCTTCCTCATCGCCGTCATTTTTTTTACGGCCATCCACTTTTTGAACCGGCGCAAGGGAATGGCTGCCGGGCGGACTGCCGGGAAAACCGGTTCCCGCTGATTTTTCCCGCTCAACGAGGGCATATCCAGTATGAAACGCCGGTATTACTTTGACTGGGCCGCTACGGCAATCCCCGATGTCTTTCCCCCCATCTCAAACGTTGTTCCTTATGGGAACCCTTCTTCCAAACATGCCGAAGGCCGGGAGGCCAGGGCCGCCCTGGAAGACGCCCGCCGCCGCTGCGCACGGGCCGTAGGGGCCGCCCCGGAAGAGATTTTCTTTACCTCCGGGGGAACCGAATCCAACGCCGTCGTCCTTCATTCCCTGCTCCTCAGGCAAAGCCGCCCCGGCGCCGGCGGCGTTCTGGTCTCCGCCGTGGAGCATCCTTCGGTCCGGGAAAACGCCGCGGCCCTGGAACGCCTGGGAAAGCCCGTTACCCGCATCGGCGTAGGGCAGGATGGCCGGGTGTCGGGGAAAACCCTGGAAGCGGCCCTTGCCGCGGCGGAAGGCCCCCGTATGGCGGCGATCATGGCGGTAAACAACGAAACCGGCGCGGCAATGGATATGCCGCGCCTGGCGGAGGCCGTGCGCACGGCCGGGGGCGCCCCCATACACTTCCACAGCGATTTGGTTCAGGCCGCGGGGAAAATGCCGGTGGACCTGCGGGCCTGGGATGTGGATTCCGCCTCGTTAAGCGCCCATAAGCTGGGGGGGCCCCGGGGCATGGGCCTTCTGTACCTGCGGAAGCCCCTGGAACCCCTCTGCGCCGGGGGCGGCCAGGAGGGGCGCATACGGCCGGGAACGGAAAACACCGCCGGCGCCCTGGCCCTGGCGGCATGTCTGGAACGCCGGTTCCCCCGCGAAGCCGCGGCCGCCGGGTACGAACACGCCGCCGCCCGGTGGAAGGTGCTGATAGCCGCCCTTAAATCCCTGCCCCGGTGTACCCTGATCCCCCAAGACCGGGAGGAAGAAGACCCCCGCTTTTCCCCCTACATACTCCAGGCATCCTTTCGGGGCATCCCTGGGGAGGTGATGGCCCGGTCTTTGGACGACGCGGGTTTCGCGGTGTCCACCGGCTCCGCCTGTTCCTCAGGCGAACAGACGCGGCCCGTTCTGGCCGCTATGGGAGTGGACAAGACCACGGCTTTCGAGGGAATACGGATTTCCCAGGGCTGGGGGACGCTTATGGAAGATATCGAGGCCCTCCTTGAGGGAATCGCCCGAATCCTGCGGACGCTCTGAGCCGGCGTCCGTATCCGTATGGAAAACAAAACCGGTTTACCCCGCACCTCCCTATGTACGTATCTGTTGAAACCCGGAGAACTCATCCTTAAAGGGGGAAACCGGCGGGAATTTGAGCGGGTCCTTATACGCAATCTGAAAGCCCTCCTCCGCGTTACCGGGGCAACGGTGAGTCCCGCCCAGGGCCGTTATTTTGTTCACTGCCCGGAAGACGCCGCGGAACAGGTGGAGGAAGCCCTGGCCCGGCTTATCGGCATCTCCGGCTGGGCCAAGACCCGTGTCTGCGGCAAAACCCCGGAAGAAGTCCTCCGCGCCTGCACGGAAACCGCCGGTGAATGTTACGCCGCCGGTATCCGGACCTTCAAGGTTGAAGCCCGAAGAACCGATAAGCGCTTCCCCCTGGATTCCTACGGCATCCGCAGCCGGGGAGGAACGGCGATTCTGGAGGCCTTGCCGGATATGAAGGTGAATGTCCACACGCCTGCGGTCATCATCACCGTTGAAATCAGGGACCGGGCCTATATATACGGGATGGAACATCGGGGCCTGCGGGGGCTGCCGGTAGGAACTGCGGGCCGGGGGCTCCTGCTCCTATCCGGGGGCATTGATTCCCCGGTGGCGGGCTTTATGATGGCATCCCGCGGCATGAAGGTAGATGCCGTCTACTTCCATGCCTACCCCTACACCTCCGACGAGGCCCGGCAAAAGGCGGTGCGCCTGGCGGAGATCCTAAGCCGCTACGCCCTGGGGATCACCCTCTACACCGTGGGCTTTACGGCGGTGCATCTGCGCGTTAAGGAGCGGGCGCCTGAACCCTGGTCCACGGTCCTCCTGAGGATGGCGATGATGGAGTGCGCGGAGAAACTGGCCGGAAAGAAGGGCCATAAATGCCTGATCACCGGCGAGAGTCTTTCCCAGGTGGCAAGCCAAACGATAGAAAATCTGACCTGCACCCAAAGCCGTATACACCTGCCGGTTTTGCGGCCCCTTATCGGCATGGACAAAGAGGACATCATCAGGAAATCCAAAGCCATAGGCGCGTATGCCACATCCATCCTCCCCTACGCGGACTGTTGCGTCATCTTCAGCCCGCTCCACCCGGTTTTGAGGGGTACGCCCAAAGAAGCGGAAGAGCTATACGAAAAACTTGACCTTACCGGACTCATTGAGGAAGCCCTGCGCACCTGCACCTTTGGGGGGTCCTAAGGCCTCCTGCGGGGCGTTGCCCGGTCCCCCGGCGGGGTGCGGGGCAGCTCCCCGCATAGCGGGAGAAGTTCCACAACCGGCTGGAAAAGTTCTCTACAGCCGGTTGGAAACCCGTTATAACCGGTTAGAAAAGTTTTATAACCGGCTGTAAAAGTTTTACCGCCCCCTGTAAAAGTTTTCCAACCGGTTAAAAAAGTTTTTTAACCGGTTATATTGGTTTTACAACCGTCTTTAAGGCCTTCCGGGCGGCTGGAAAACCGCTATAACCGGTT
>JAITLF010000112.1 GCA_031278025.1 Treponema sp. | reverse complement strand
CCGGGAACCGCGGAAGTGTCCGGCGGCGTGTCCAACAGGGAGCTTGACGACTTCCTCGATTCCGCCCGTTATATCATAGACGGCGGCGAGGGAAGCGACCAATGGGGGCTGACCCTGTTCCCCGCTTTGACGGATCTTCACGCCCATTTTCGGGAGCCGGGCTTTCCGGAGAAGGAAAACCTGGAGTCCGCCTCGCTGGCCGCCGCGGCCGGGGGTTACGGGACGGTGGTCTGTATGGCCAACACGAATCCCGTTATTGATACGCCGCAAGCCGCCGCCGCGCTCAAATTACGTTCCGACGCGCTGGGCCTTATCGACCTTTACCCGGCGATGGTCCTGACAAAAGGCATGGCGGGCAGGGAACTTTCCCTTATCACCGACCTTTTGCCCGCCGATTCCGGGCAAAAGGTCTCTCGGCCGGGGCAGCCCCCCCGCCGTCCTCCGCTGATCCTTTCGGAAGACGGTAATGATTTGGCCGATGACGGCCTGCTCCTGGCGGCTTTTACCGAGGCAAAGCGGCTGGGGCTGCCGGCTTCCTGCCACTGTGATCCGGCGGACGAGGGTAAGTCTGTCGCGCGGGTCATTGAGCTGGGAAAGAAAGCGGGCTGCCATGTCCACATTGCCCATATCTCCACCAAAAGGGCGGTGGCCCTGGTGCGCAAGGCCAAGGTGGAGGCGGAGAACGCCGGGACGGGGTTTACGCTGACCTGCGAGGTTACCCCCCACCATCTGACGCTTAACAGGGAAGCGGCCGTCATGCTGGGGGCCGAAACCTGGGGCCGGGTAAGTCCGCCGTTACGGACAGACGAGGACTGTAAGGCGCTCAGGGCGGCCCTTCTGGACGGGACCATCGACGCGATAGCCACGGATCACGCGCCCCACAGCAATAACGACAAGAAAATGGGAGCGCCGGGTTTTTCCGGACTTGAAACGGCGTTTTCCGTGTGCCTTACGGAGCTGGTGCACGAGGAGGGGTTAACCCTTTCCCAGCTTTCATCGCTGCTGTCGGCCGCCCCGGCTCACATACTCGGCCTTGAAGACCGGGGCCGCATTGCCCCGGGTTACCGGGCGGATTTTTTTATCGCCGATACGGATGCCCACTGGCAGGTTGATTCGGCCCTCTTTAAAACAAAGGGCAAAAATTCCCCCTTCATCGGGAAAGAGCTGAGGGGCAAAATTATCATGACCATACACCGGGGCCGCATTGTCTACGAGACGATTCATTTAAAGTAGAGGCGCGGCGGATGTTCAACATGGACCGGCTTTACGGGGCCGTGGAAGCGCGCGGGCATGTATGCGTGGGCCTTGACACCGCGCCCGAGTACCTTCCCCCCGGGGAAAGGAGGGCCGCTTCAGGCGACGCGGCGGCGGTACTGTCCTTTAACCGGGCGATCATCGACGCCACAGTTGACGTTGCCGCCTGTTACAAGCTGCAAATAGCCTGTTACGAGGAACTGGGCCTTGAAGGGCTCAGGGCATATTCCGAAACGCTTAAGTTTCTGCGTTCCCGGGGGGCGCTGGCAATCGCCGATATAAAACGGGGCGACATTGCCGATACCGCCAAACGTTATGCCGGGGCCCACTTTGCCGGGGAATTCGAGGCGGACTTTGTTACCCTTTCCCCCTATATGGGGCTGGACTCGATTGAACCCTGGCTTTCTTACGTTCCGGACAGGGGCAAAGGGGCCTTTGTGCTTGTGCGGACGAGTAACCGGGGCATGAACGACTTTGAAAATCTTGTAGTTGAACGGGGAGATGCGGACGATCAGAAAGGTACGGGATGCCGCAGTCGCCGCCTTTACGATGTGGTGGGAGAAAAACTGAAGCGCCTTGCCGGTAAGTACCGGGGCGTCCACGGCTACCTTGCCTTTGGCGCGGTTGTCGGCGTAAACGGGAGTGATCCCGCCGCCCGTGATGAGGCGGCCCGAATCCGAAAAGATCTAAGCGATCTGTTTTTCCTTGTGCCCGGCTACGGCGCCCAGGGCGGCGCGGCGGAAGACGCGGCGGCCCTGCTTGTCAACGGGAACGGCGCGGTGGTAAACGCGTCCAGGTCGATACTCAAGGCGTGGATGGACGCCGCCCGTGACAGGGGCGTGGAAAACGCGGGGAACGGTTTCGCGGCGGAAGCCGCCCGCGGGGCCGTTATCGAAATGCGGGACGCTATACGGGCGGCGGTAAAGGCGGCCGGCGGAGCGGGCCGTTAATGGCGGCTTTAGCGGGATCCTTAAAAAGCTTCTACAGAACAAAGCTGCTCGATTCCGCCGCCGTTACGGACGGGGTCTTCCGCCTGGAATTTGCCTGGCCGGGGCCGCCGCCAAAACCCGGACAGTTTTTCATGATCAGACCGGGGCGGGGGTCGGCGTTCCTTTCCCGGCCTGTCTGTGCGGAATCCTTTGACGGCGGGAAACTCCGCTTTCTCATTGCCGTGCGGGGAAGGGGGACAGGCGAACTTGCCGCGATGCGCGCCGGGGAAAGCGCCGAATTAAGCGGCCCCCTGGGAAACTGCTGGGAGGATTTTCTGCCGCGTGAAACGGGCGGGGGCGGTGATAAAGCCATTGCCCTTGTGGCCGGAGGGGCCGGCATCGCGTCCCTGTCGTCCCTTGCCGCCGCCTTCCCCAACCGGGAATTTGACTACTACCTTGGCGTCAGGGCCGCTTTTAAAGACGACGCCGGGGCGGCGGCCTTTCTGGGAGAGGCGGCCCTTCACCACCGCCGGCTCCTTGTCGCGGCAGAAAACGGCGGCGGCGGAAGCCGGGGCCTCGTCACGGACTTTTTTGACCCGGCCGGATACCCGCTGGTCTTTGCCTGCGGCCCGCAGGCCATGCTCAAGGTTGTGGCGATCAAATGCCGGGAAGCGGCGGTCCCCTGCCGGGTCAGCCTGGAACGGCGTATGGCCTGCGGCGTTGGGGCGTGCCTGGGCTGTACGGTTGTTACCGCCGGGGGCAACCGGCGCTGCTGTGCCGACGGGCCCGTCTTTAAGGCGGAGGAACTTGTCTTTGATGAGTGACAGTAATGCCCCCCGGCGGCCGGACGCGGCGGCGCATGAACCGGGGACGCCCGATCTTTCCGTCACCATCGCCGGGGTCCGCTTAAAAAATCCGGTGATTGCCGCCTCCGGTACTTTCGGTTACGGCAGGGAATACGCGGGGCTTTTGGACATAGGGGCGATAGGCGGTATCTGCACCAAGGGCCTTACGTTTAAGGCGCGCGGCGGCAATACCGGGGTCAGGCTCCGGGAAACGGCCTCCGGCCTTTTAAATTCAATCGGCCTTGAAAACCCCGGCATCGCCGCCTTTATCGAAAAGGAACTGCCCGGTCTCCGCGCCCTTGGTCCGGCGGTAATCGTCAATCTTTCCGGTTCAACGGTAGAGGAATACGTCCGGGGCGCCCGCCTTCTGGACGGCACATCCATCGACATGATAGAACTCAACATCTCCTGCCCCAACGTAAAATCGGGCGGCATGGCCTTCGGCCTTGACCCGGAAGCCGCCTTCCGGGTGACGCAGGCGGTACGCGCGGCTTCCTCCAAACCGCTGACGGTAAAACTGTCTCCCAACGCGCCCTGCCTTGCCGCGGTGGCAAAGGCCTGTGTTTCCGCGGGGGCCTCCGCCCTCTCGCTGGTGAATACCTTCAAGGCTATGGCTATAGACATTTTCCGGCGCGGGCCGGTATTCGACAATGTGACCGCCGGCCTTTCGGGGCCCGCCATAAAACCCATCGCACTCCGCATGGTCTGGGAACTGGTGGAAGAAACGGATGTGCCCATTATCGGCATGGGCGGAATCGCCTCAGCGGAAGACGCGCTGGAATTTCTCATGGCCGGGGCCGCCGCTGTCGAAGTAGGCGCCGCCACCTTCGCCCACCCCCCGGTTATGAACGAAATCGTAGACGGCATTTACGCCTACATGAAAGAAAACGGTATTAAAACCGTGAAGGAATTAAGTATCAGGGGAGGCTGTTCCAAAACCACGGTTTTTCACTTTTTTCCCCTGTCCGATTAAAGCAAAACGGCGAGTCAATCCCATATATACAGTATGAGATTAAAAAGAATTTTGGCATCACGATAGTCAGGATCGGGATATATGATTCCGCCGACTCTATCGGTGTCACGGGACTCAATATCCCCTACAATTATTTTCGATAAATTCCTTTTTATTTTTGGGAGGTCAACTGGATTATATGTATTGAATTCATCGAAAATCAGAGTAAGATTATATTGAATTGTATTTAATTCTTTTTGCGTAACTCTTTCACCCGACCTATCTTCAATCGATATTGTTTTATCGTCAAAAGTGGCGTTGTAATATTTGACTTCCTTGCATGCGCAGTCCACGCCATCGCAGTATTCCTCGCGCGGTTCATGTTCGATTCCTGCCGGACATACGCATACGGGAGGAGGAGGCGTCTTCTGCCCATTGTCGCAGGCCGCCGCAAACCTCCGGTCCGGGTCCGCGGTTTTCATGGGAACAACGGTACCACAAGCCGGAAGAAGTGTCGGGGGACATTGCTTAAAAAAGTAAAAAAGATGCCCGGACACGTCCTTCATTTCCTGCCCAGGCGACTGACACCATGCGTGTTTACTCAGTTTATTGGAATGCGCGGGTGTAATACCTCGCCCTTCAGTGCGGGGAGCGTCATTGCACGGAAAGCCCCCTGATGGTTTCCATGTCAAGGCCGGTCGCTTTGGCAACCGTTGCCGGGCTCACGCCCAGGGCGAGAAAGTTTTTCGCGTCTTCTTTTTTGGCTTCCTCCCGGCCTTCCTCCCGGCCCTCCTCCCTTTGGACCTCACCCCATGTCTCGGTGTTCCATTCGGTTAATAACATATTGAATACCTCGCTTGAATGTAATTCCAAAAATTCGCGCAGTATACCGTGCTCTATGCAGTCGTTGATCGCTTCCTTAAACGCGAGCTTCTCGTCGGAAATCGTCTTCGCGTACGCCCGTACCTTGTCAATAAAAACGCTGTACCCCCCGAGTTCACGGCACCTTTTCAGTATCTCCCCGTTATGGCCGGGGTTGATATTGTATACCCGCACGGTAAGCTCCAAATCCGGCAGCCTCCCCGCCGCGCCCAACAAATCACCCGCTTCTTTAAAGGAGTCCGACAGTTTTAACGTCCCCCGGTCGGGGTATTTGCCGGTTCCGTTGTACAGGACGATGAATTCAGGCCAGGGTATGGGAACCAGTCTTCCGGCGTATACTTTCTTCATGTCTATGATTTTCTCGTATACCCGGGCTATGTACAGCAGCAGGCGGAGGGGCATATTGGGGTTGATGGTGCTCTGGTGTTCCAGAAGCACCACCAGCCGGTTGTCCACGGTGAATGAAAGGTCGTTGATTTGGTCCTTGAAAATCACGTCGGTCAGGGTGTTTATGCTGACGGGCAC
>JAITLF010000052.1 GCA_031278025.1 Treponema sp. | reverse complement strand
CACCCAGGCCATAAAACAGCGTTCAATGTCCCGGGGGTTGAGCCGGTTAAACACCCGGCGGTATACATCGTGTTTGGGGATACCGTGTTCCAGGGGGAGGAACTGTTTCAGCCATGCTTTTTTGGCCTTCCCATACAGTTCGATGTCTTCCCAGCCCTTGGCGAAGGCCATCACCGCCAGAAGGGTAATGACGATAACTTCGATAAGGGGATAGCATTTCTTGCGGTCGATTCGCGGGTCTTTGATGTCATTAAAGAAGTCGATAATGGGTGGTACGGTTTCGGGGATCATAATTGCCTCCAGTCTCACCTCTATCGGCTTTTTTTGCCGCTTCTTTACTCCTTTTTTAATGCGCTCGCCCTGGCCGCCGGGTCTACCCTCCCGCCGCGGCCCGGTCCAGCAGGAGTTCCGCCTGGTCCGCGTCCAGCAGGGCCGTAGCGGGAAGTTCCGGGTCGGGACCCGCAACGGCGCGGAGGCGGCGGACAATTTCCCGCTTATGGGTCCCCAAGACCAAAAGCTGAATACACCGGGAGGCCAGGATGTCGGCAATGCCCAGGGTGATCCCCTCGGTAATGGGGGGCATCCCGGCAGGGAAATACTTGGGGGCTACCTCCAGGGTCGTCTGCGAAAGCGGTACCGCCCGGGCCCCCTCGGCAAAACCGGACCCCGGTTCGTTAAGGGCCAAATGCCCGTTCCTGCCCATGCCCAAGAGCAGGTAGTCGATGCCGCCCCAGCGGTCAATCTGCCCCTCTACCCGGCGGCATTCCTCCGCCGGATTTTCCGTCAACGGATCAAAAAGGCAGAGCTGCTCCTCCCGGACCCCGATGCGGAAAAAGAAATTGTTCCGCATGAAGGAGGTACAAGTCCCCGGCGTACCGGGGGGAATGTCCAGCCACTCGTCCAGTTCGACAAAACGGGCCCCGGAAAAATCGAGGCCCCGCTCAAGGACGGCGTCAAAAAAGGGCAGGGAACTGTGACCCGCCGCGATGCAGATGAGGGCTTCCGGTTTCGTCTTGAGGACTGCCCCCAGGGTATCCGCCGCATAACCTGCCGCTTCCTCCGGACTTTCAAAAATTATCGTTTTCATGGAAGCTTTCCGGACTACTTCAAAAACAGTTCGATGGGGTATTTCACCTTTGCCGTAAAGGGAAGGCTAACTTTGGCGCCGGATTTTGCCGAGGCGTATGCGGCGTAGAGGATCTCCAGCACCGCCCGGCCGTCTTCGCCGGTAACCAGGGGCGCCGTGTCTTCCCTGACGCAACCTATGAAGTGCTTAAGCTCCTGGGGGTAGCCCTGGTTGAAGGCTTCCTCAAAGACCGTAAAGGTCCAGCCCTTGCTGCTTCCCGCCTTTTCACTGGCATAGTCGTAGCCGTCGATGCTGTAGGTCAGGGCGGAATTTCCCCGGAAGAGATCCGCGTAGGAAACCCCCTTGTCGCCGTACACCTCGATGCGGTCATCCATGCCGCCGTGCCGGGCCCAACTGTCCTCCGCCACGGCGGTGACGCCGTTCTCGAATTCAACGATGGTAACCGTGTTATCCTCGCAGTCCGTGTTGTGCATGACGGTTTTCATGCTGGCATAGACGCTTTTGACGGGGTTGTTCTTCGTCATCCAGCGGAACCATGCCAGGGCATGGCAGCCCATGTCCATCATGACGCCTCCCCCGGCAGTTTCCTTTTTATAGAACCAGGGGCTGTGGGGGCCCGAGTGCTTTTCCGCCTGCTTGAGCATATAAACCTTCCCCACGGCGCCGTGTTCCACCAGGGCCCGGACCCGCTCGTACTTAGGGGCAAAACAGAGTTCCTCGGCGTACATGAGTTTAAGCCCCCGTTTTTTGCACTCCCCGATCATTTCGTCCGCTTCTTCCAGGGTAAGGGCTAAGGGTTTCTCAATGATGATATGCTTCCCCGCGGCGGCGGCCTTCATACAGGCCCCGTGGTGGAGGTAATTAGGAAGGCCTATATCCACCACGTCTACCTTTGCCTCCGAAAGGAGCCTGTCCATGTCGTCGTACCAGGCAGGGATACCGTGCTGCCGGGCGAAGGCCTGGGCCTTTTCGCCGTTGTGACTATACACCGCCACCACCTCGGCGTCGGGTACAAACCTGGCATAACTTTCAGCGTGAATATTGGCGATAAATCCGGCGCCGAACAGGGCGACCTTCGTCTTTTCCATAAACATACCTCCGTAGAATTTTCTTTCGTTATTTTACCATGATAGACGGTTTTGTTTCAACGAAAGATTTGTTGACAAATTTACCCAAGGAATTTATTCTGGAGTCACCGGGTTTCATAGCGTATGTTCCCTGGAAAAAGAGGGACTTACGCCACCTTTGAAGACGGACAGCGGGAGATGATCTTCTGCGAAAAGGTGGTAGAAAACGCGAAAGAAAATCGCTGGGTGAGGATTTAAATGTTCAAAATTGGAACCTTGGCCGATTGGTTTGGGAAGGGCATTGTTGAGGGTATCCGGGCATCCCGGCGCTGCGGCGCCGAAGGGGTACAGCTCTACGCATGGAACGAATTCGATCCCCGGACGGTAAAGCCGGATCTGATCGGGGCGGTACGGGACGCCGCCGGGGAATGTGAACAGGAAGTGACGGCCCTCTGCGGAGAGTTGGGGGGTCACGGCCTGGAAATCGCCGCCGATAATCCCCAAAAGATCGACTACCTCAAACGAGTGGTGGACCTGGCCCTGGAACTGGATTGCAGGATCGTCACCACCCATATCGGCATTGTCCCCGCCGACGGGGACAGCGAAAAATACGCCCTCATGAAGGAGGCCTGCGCGGAGATCGGCGCCTACGCCGCCTCCCGGGGGACAGTGGTGGCGATAGAAACCGGTCCCGAACCGGTTGCCCGCCTTAGGGCTTTTGTGGATGCCTGCAACGGGGAATCCGGAAGCCGGGGCATCGGCATCAACTACGATCCCGCCAATCTGGTGATGGTCACCGGCGATGATGAGGTGGAAGGGGTGCGCCGCGCCGGGGACGCTATCGTCCATACCCATGCGAAAGACGGCAAGATGAACCATTTCGCCGGTCCCGAGGAGGTCTACAGCCTCTTCGCTCAGGGGGGAATCGAGGCCCTCAGCAAGGTTTCCGCCTGGTTTACCGAGACGCCCTTGGGGCAGGGCAAGGTTCGATGGCTCCCCTACCTCAGGGCCCTTAGGGAAATAGGGTATGACGGATATCTTACCATAGAGCGGGAGGTAAGGGAAAACGCCGCACAGGATATCCTCACCGCCGTTAATTTTCTCAAGGAACTGATTCCGCAAATATAAAGGCGCTCCCCAAAACAGGATTTTCGGGAAGCCAAACTAATAGGGGGTTATATGAAACTTGGACTGGTAACGGCGATTCTGCCGGATTTGAGTTTTGAGGAGGTGGTAGATTATGCCGCCGGGGTGGGTTTTGAATGTCTTGAAGTCTGCTGCTGGCCAAAGGGAAAAGCCGCACGCCGTTATGCGGGGATAACTCATATTGATCTTGAGGGCCTTACGGCCCGAAAGATGGCCTACTATAGGGACTATGCACAAAAGCGGGGCCTCTCCATAAGCTCCCTGGGTTACTATCCTAATCCACTGGACGCCGACAGGGACGCATCCTCGGCGGCGGTAAAGCATATCAAGAAGCTGATAGAGGTTTCCGCCGAAATGGGCATCGGCATGGTTACCACCTTTATCGGCAGGGACAAAAACAAAACCGTGGAGGAGAACCTGGATCTGTTCAAAAAAACCTGGACACCGATCATCAAGGTTGCCGAAACAAAGAAGGTAAAGATCGGCATCGAGAACTGCCCCATGCTGTACACCGCCAATGAATGGCCCGGCGGTAACAATCTGGCCTGTACCCCGGATATCTGGCGAAGGATGTTTACCCTTATCCCCAGCCCCAACTTCGGCCTCAACTACGATCCCTCCCATTTCTATCTTCAGGGGGCAAGCTGTACAAAGCCCCTCTATGAATTCAAGGACCGGATCTTCCACGTCCACTTCAAGGACATTAAGGTATACCAGGAAAAACTCGACGAATACGGTTACTTCTCCTATCCGGCCCTGTGGCATTCCCCCAAACTGCCGGGCCTGGGAAGCGTTGACTTCGGCGCCTTCTGTTCCGCCCTCTACGATATACGGTACAATGGGCCCGCCTGCATCGAGGTGGAGGACAAGGCTTTTGAGGGCAGTCCTGATCTGATAAAACAGGGTATCGAACAAAGCTATCGGTATATGCGCCAGTTTATATAGGGAAGATCAAAATGCTTAAAATTGGATTAGTTGGCTTGGGCGGCATAGGGCAGGTACATCTTTCTACCTATCAGCACCTGGAAGACTGCACAGTGGCGGCGGTCTGCGATCCCTCTCAGGCGGGACGGGAACGGGCGAAGGCGAAGGGCATCCCCTGTTACGAAGACCTGGGGTCCCTGCTCAAGGCCGAGACTGTCGATGTGGTCGACGTCTGTGTTCCTTCCTTTCTCCATAGGGACTGCGTCATGGAGGCTTTAACACAGGGTCTCCCGGTGATCTGCGAAAAGCCCCTGGCCCTAAGCGGCGCCCAGGTTCGGGAGATGTACGCCCTGGCGGAACAGAAAGGGGTACCCCTCTTTGTGGGCCATGTGGTGCAGTTTCAGCCCGCTTCCCGGGCGCTCCATGCCATGGTAAAAGACGGGCGTTTCGGCAGAGCCCTGGACGCGGTTTTCCTGCGCCTCTCCGCCTGTCCTAAATGGGCCGCCGGAGGCTGGCTTTTCGACAAGACCAAAAGCGGCCTCCTCCCCTTTGATCTCCACATCCACGATCTGGACCTTATCATAAGCCTTTTCGGAAAGCCGGAAAAATACGAGGTATTTTCGGGGGGGCGTGAGGGAATTGGCTACCAGGAATATTACCGTTTTCTGTACCGGTATCAGGGCCTTAATGTCTGTGCCGAGGCGGCCTGGTACAATGGGGATATCCCCTTTACCGCTTCCTGGCGGGTGTATTTTGAAAAGGCCGTAGTGTGGTACGACGGCAATAAACTCATCGCCTATAAAAATGAGGGCCCGCCGGAGGAATTCGACATTGAGGAGAAGATCAAGATTCCCACGGGGATCAACCTTCCCCCCACGGGGATTTTTTACGAGGAATTGGGCCTGTTTCTGAACCGCATACGGGCGGAGGATAAAACCTTAGACCGCCGGGATGAGATAATAGCCCTTATCGATATTCTTGAAAATATTGTACGGGAGTCGCCATGACGGAGCTGACTTACCTTAGATAATCAAAATGGTAGAAGTATCGGGTCTTACGAAGAACTACGGCAGCCGCCGGGCAATTGAAAATCTCGACTTTACCCTGAAAGAGGGGGAAATCACGGGGCTTTTAGGCCTTAACGGGGCGGGGAAATCCACCACCATGAATATCATCACCGGCTGCCTCTCGGCCGACGCCGGGAAGGTCCTGATCAACGGTATCGACATTGCGGAGGAACCGGAAAAGGCGAAGGTCCATATCGGCTACCTGCCCGAAATACCGCCCCTCTATACGGACATGAAGGTGGGGGAATATCTGGATTTTATATGCGATCTAAAGAAGGTGCGGGAAAAGCGGCGGGAACGGCAGGCGGAGATCTGCGCCAGGGCCGGCATTGAGGGGGTGTACGGGCGGCTTATCGGGAACCTCTCAAAGGGCTATAGACAGCGGGTAGGGCTGGCCGCCGCCCTTACGGGGGATCCGGCGATCCTGGTGCTGGATGAACCCATGGTGGGCCTCGATCCGGCCCAGATAATCGAAATACGGAACCTGATCCTTGAGCTGGGAAAGACCCGCACAGTGATGCTTTCCTCCCACATCCTCCCGGAGGTACAAGCGGTCTGCGGCCGGGTGATCGTACTCCATCAGGGGCAGATAGCGGCGGATATGCGGCCCGGCGAAGGGGAAAATGCCGGACCGGGGGCGGAGGATTCCGGCGATACCGGTGCCGTAGATATTGCCGGCAGCTTTGCCGGAGCGGGAGGCGATTCGTTGGAGAAGATCTTTATCAATCTGGTAAAGGGAACGGAGGACTAAATGACGGCGGTGCTGAGAAGGGAATTCAAGGCCTACTTCTATACCCCTTTGGGCTATGTGTTCATCGGGGCCTATTGGCTTTTTACGGGTTTCTTTTTTTTCAACTACAACCTCTACGGCAATTCCGGCGATCTCAGACTTCTCTTTAGCACCCTCTTTACCGTCACCCTCTTTCTCGTCCCCATCCTGACCATGCGCCTCTTAAGCGAGGACCGCAAGATGAAGACCGACCTCGTTTTTCTCATGTCCCCCCTGAGCGGCGCCGCGGTGATCACCGGAAAATACCTGGCCGCCCTCTGTGTGTATCTTTTGGCCATGAGCGGCGTCCTGGCGGTTTCGCTGGTGGTGGAAGCGGTCGGCGGGGCGGAGTGGTCCGTGATCATCGGCCACTTTACGGGGCTCTTCCTGCTGGGGAGCGCCCTCATCGCCATCGGGCTCTTCATCTCCGCCCTGACGGAGAACCAGATCATCGCCGCCGTCGGCGGCTACTGCGTGGGCTTCCTGCTGATGTTGCTGGACGGCGTGGCTCTGATCCTCTCGGAAAATTCCCTGGCAGGGGTCTTGAAGGTCCTGTCCTTTAACACCCGGTATGAATATTTTACTCTGGGCATTCTGGGGATTGACCACATCGTATATTTCATCAGCATCTCCGCTTTTTTTGTGTTCCTCACCGTGACCCGGTTTGAAAAAAGGCGGTGGGCCTAACATGGCGCGGATCGCCCTGCCCGGTAAATTCCGCAGATGGGGGGGTGTATCGATTCTTTTCGCCGCGCTCTTTGTGGGCCTTCTCAATGCCGTATTCCTGCTCCTGGTGCAGCGGTTCCCCGGCCTGCATTTCGATTTGACCAGGGCGAAACTCTTCAAGCTTTCGGAACAAACCGGGGAGTATATCAGCAATTTGCAAAAGGACATAACCATCCACGTATTAGCCAAAGAAGAAACCTTTGCCGAAATATCCTCCTACAACGCCCAGGCCAACGAAGTATTTAAACAGTTTGAAAGGAACAGCCCCCATATTTCCCTGACCTATGTAGATTATGTGAAGAACCCCGGATTTGCCTCCTCCTACCCCGGCCTGGTGATGAAGCACGGAGACATCCTCGTAACCCTGACAGGGGAAAGGGGCGGAAAACATTCCTTGGTGAAGACCGAGGAACTCTTCAACTATGCCCGGGGCCGGCAGGGGGAATTTTCCATCGTGTCCTCCCGGGCGGAGGAGGTGATCTATACCGCCATCCTAAGCGTCACCAGCGACAAGCCGGTGCGGGCAGCCTTTATCACCGGTCACGCCGAATATACCATGGATGATTTTGCCGCCATCCTGGGGAAAAACAATTACGAGACGGTCCCCCGGAACCTGATGCGGGGCGGGATAGATCCCGCTACGGACATAGCCCTGATTATCGCTCCTAAAGAAGATTTTACCGCCGAAGAACTGGAACTCCTGGACGACTTCCTTTTTAACGGCAGTAACTACGGCAAGACCCTTTTTTACTGCGCCGATCCCACCCAGCCCCCCCAGGAGCGGATCGCCGTCTTCCTCCGTGAATGGGGGGTCTCGGTGGAAGAGGGTGCGGTTTTTGAAACCGACGAAATGCGGGTCTACAACTACCAGCCCTTCTACGCTATGGCGGATTACGCGGAGGAGGAGTATTCGGGACTGCTCAGGATCGCTTCCAAACCGATGCTGGCGCCGGTCAGCCGTCCCCTACGGATCCTCTTTGACTACCGGAACAACTATTCGGTAAAATCGCTGTTGGACTTCGGCCTCTCCGCCGGGGTCCGCCCTCCAAACGCCCCGGATACTTTTACCGCCGACGATGCGGTGATCCGCGGGCCCTTTCCGGCGCTGGTACTCTGCAGATACTCGGTGATCAACCGGGAAACCGGCAAGGCCGACAAGGTTTCCAATGTGCTGGTTTCCGGTTCCGCGGGGATCCTGGATACCCTGGCGGTGGATAATCCTGCCTTTGCCAATACCGAATACCTGGTCAATTTATTAAACCGACTTTCCGGCCGGCAGGACATAATCCCCCTAAGTCCCAAAAGTTTTACCGGCCGGGGCCTGAATCTCCCCCGGCTTACCGTGAATATTCTCGGACTGGTCTTTATATTTCTGCTTCCCGCCGCCATACTGGCCGCAGGCCTGGTAATTTGGATTAAGAGAAAACACGCATGAAAGGGCGGCTATGGCTCTTATTGTTTCTGCTGTTTCTTGTTTTGGCGGGATCTCTCCTGCTGTTGTTGCGCCCCGGAAAGGAAGAAGCGGCCGCGGAAGGAGGGACCCTCGCGGCTTTTAATATCGAGGATGTGGAAGAAATACAAATCAAAAACCGCTACGATGTATTTTCCGTATGGCAGGAGGAAGGCGGGTTTATACTGGCGGATCTTCCCATGGATCAGGTGAACGCCGAATATCTCTTTCTGCTCCTCGATGAATCCTCCAGGGTTGAGTATGTAAGCCTGGTATCGGATGGCGAGGGAAAAGGGGGAAAGGACCTCTACGGTTTTGATGATCCCGAGGCGGCGGTGACGATCCGTTATACGGACAGTTCGGAACTGTCCCTGATTTTTGGCGCGGAAGAGCCAATTTCCCGGGGACGGTATTGTATGGGCGGCGGGGGGAACCGGATCTACCTTATGGATCGCGGCCGGGTGGTGCGGTTTCTTCAACCCTTGAAAAATTTTATCAATTATGAAATCGTGCCCGCCCGGGCTTATCCGTCACCCCTGGAGGCGATACAATACCTGCGGTTGAGCGGCAAGGCCTTCCCCCGGCCCATCGTAATCTCCGAAGTAGAGGAAGAGAGCGAAGAGGACATGCGAATCGCATCAAGTTTTGGCGCCGCAGGCCACCTGATTAGATCTCCCGTACTTCACGAGATTGATCAGAAGGAATGTATTGAGGTCTTCTCCTCCCTCACGGGGCTCCTCAACATTGAAGTGTTTGACTATAATGTAGGTAACGGGGAACTTGCGGCCCTGGGCTTCGATAATCCCTGGGTTACGGCGGAGTATGATTACAAGCGGAGCGAAGAAGATGCGCCTCTCCGGATCATCCTCAGAGTGGTACAGCATCGGGGCGGCTACCTCCTTACCCGGGATGATCAGCGGGTAGTACACCGCATAGAAAACAAGGCCTTTATCAGCACCGCTTATGAGAAACTGGCAATGCGCTGGTTCCTGACCCCCTTTATTACGGACCTCCAATCCATCCGCATAGAACAGGGAGAGGATACCCATTTGATCCGACTCTCCGGGGAAGACAACCCTTCCCTTAAGGCCGCCCTGGACGGGGAAACCCTGGACATCGATCTGTTTCGCAAGTTCTACCGTCTCCTGATCAGCGCCTCCAACGACGGCGTCCTTCTGGAGCAGCCGGTACCGGAAGGGCCGCCGCTTTTGGGGGTAACCTTTGTTTACCGGGACAGGAAGAAAAAAGACGATACCATGATCTTCAGCCGGGGGAGTCTTAGGCGGTTGAATGTAACGGTGAACGGCGTAACGGAATTCTCGATGCTTGAGCGGTACCTTGGGGTAACCACCGAGGCGCTGGAAGCCCTGGCAGAGGGGAAGGATTTCTCCGCCGACTGGTAGCCTTCCCGGCAAAAAAGAAAGGAAAAAAGTTAATTAAACCCATGAGTTTTACTCTGAAATTTGGGCGCATCCGGCGCAAGCGCCGGACCGGGCTATCCGCTCCAATTCCTCGGCCCCCCTGTGGGGTGCCTGCGGGATTTCCGCTTCTATCCCTTGCGCGGCTTCGCGGAGGCTCATTTATGATAATGCCCCTTGCAGGCAATAATACGCAGATTTTGCTTTTTATCACCTGTATAAATAAGATGGTTTGCATCATCAATGTGGCGGCTGTAGGCTTTCATATATTTTAACGGTTCAGGCTTGCCGATACCCTTCATAAAACCGTTGTGTTGAATATCTTCGATAAGGTCATTTATCTTTTTCAGAGTTTTGCGGTCTTCGGTCTACCACGCCACATATTCCTTAAAGGCATCGGGGTCAAAAATCAGGTCATTCATGCGCCATAGCCCTAAGTTCCGTCAGGGTTTTGACAATCCCTTTGCCTTCGTCAATGGCTTTTATGCGCCTTTGCAATTCTGCGGTAAACGCCGTATTGTGTCGCTCTTTTCCCCATTCGTCAAAGGGTCAGTCACCGTTTTGCGGGTACTCCCGCTCACTTTCGGCGGCCATCTGTGCCAGCGACGCCCCGGTTTCCGCGCTACGCCCGTTCAGGGGGTAGCCGGACTTACCCGCGGTGGCATCGCCGGGACCGCCGCCCGCGGCCGCCTTCCCGCGCCGCACGGACCGGGGGACAGACCCCTCTGCGGCAAAACCGGCCGCAAGGCGCTTTTTCGCGGCCGCACGGTCTTCCAGGGCAAGGCGGGCGGCGGCCCTTACCGCGCGGGCGGCGTTCCCGCCAAGGCGGCACTTCTCCGCGATAGTTTCCGGGGACGCGGCGGCTATTGCCTCAAGGGTGGCAAAAGCCTCCATGATTGCGGCCGCCCGCTTTGCCCCAATCCCCTCAATCGATTCCAGGGCGGGAAAGAGCAAATCGGCGGATCTGAGTTTTTGATTGAGGGTAGTGGCAAAGCGGTGGGTTTCGTCCCGGACAAA
>JAITLF010000033.1 GCA_031278025.1 Treponema sp. | reverse complement strand
GTAACGGTATCTCCCTTAACCGCCAGACAACCGGACACGGCGGACGGTATGTGGAGGCGCGGCAATGAAGAACATCCGGCTCTATGTATTGGGCAAGATTTCAGGCGATGGGGATTATCAGATCAAATTTATGGACGCGGTGTATGCACTATGGAAGGCGGGTTATGAAAATATTATAAACCCTTGTTGTTACGTTTCATCTGATGACGAATGGAACACGTCGATGGGGAAGACGCTGGCCGTCATGCTCACTTGCGGCGGCGTGGCCCTGCTTCCCGCAAGGGAGGATTCCATCGGCGGCGTGGTAAGGAGCGATGATTGAGGCGCGGCTTGCGATTAACCTGGGGCTTGAGGTAACACCGATTGACCAGTGGATCAGGGAGGGCGGGGAATGAAAATCGTAATCAATTACCGTTCAAATGCGCTCCTGCCCGCCGATATAACGGATATTCTGGAGGAAACAAAAGACCGCCTGCCGGCGTTGTCTATGTATGCGGTTTCTGGCGGCGGTACCGGCGGTACTACCGGCAACTGACGGCGGCGGGGCCTGCGGCGTGTAACCACGAGTTTACGGCGTGCAAAACCGGGTTTTTGCGCAACGGAAAAGTGTTTTTGCGCCGCGCAAATCCAGGTTTCTGATCGGAAAACCTGGGTTTCCGATCAAAAAACCGGGGTCCGGCAACACCGGAGCCCCGGCGGGGGTATTCTTTTTTAATGCGCTCGCCCTGCCATTTCCCGCGGGGCGATCATATTCGTGTAGACTTCCTGGAGATGGGAAAGGAGCTTCCGCACCGTTTCTTTCCGGTCCCGCCGGTAGTCTTCTAAGGACGCGTTCAGGCTGATGACCGGTCCCGCCTGAATAGTAACACTGCGGGGATGGATGTTCACCCGGTTGGCATAGGCGCCTCCCATGGTACGGTTAGCGAAATCCCAAAGGTTTTGGACGTACTCGATCTTCCTGTCCAGGGGCGAGTGCTCCCCAGGCGGCGGGTCCCGGAAATACCAGGTAAAATCCGCTATCTCTATATGACGGGCGGCGTGCCAGGCTTCGCCGGCCCGAAGATCTTCCGCAGCCCGTTCAAGGGCCGTTTCCTTTTTTTCCCCCGCCTCTTTCCCCGGAACAAAGATACGGTCCCAGCATACCTGGCGAAGATAATACATGCGGCTGAAATGTTCATCCTGGCTGCCCCGGACGCCCAGAATTCCGGCGCAGCGATCCAGAGCCGCCGTGAGCAAAACCGCCAGACGTTCCTCCCAGGAGCGGCTGGGATCGGTTGCGATGCCATAACGCGCCTCGTTGAGGCGCAGAATAGCTTCCCTGCACCGCAGAAGCCGGTCCCTCAAATCCCCTTCCCCGGATTTTTCACGGTCCATGCCGCAGAGTTTTTCTATCTTTCGCAACAGGCCCTCCATTCCCCGTGCGGCGCCTTTGCCGTAGGTAAGCCGTATGGCAACGGGTAGTATTTCTACCGGCAGGGGCGTTCCCATATCGTTTAGCTGTTTCACCGCTCCAAGTCCGATACGGATAACTCCCGGTTCCAGACGGGGCGTTCCGCAGGCGGAGTAACTCACCTGCCCCTCAGGCGCGATGCCCACAGGATAGGGGCCTTCGGCAATGGCGGCATAGATCCCCGCCAAGCCTTTGGAGTCAAGTTTGGCGTGGTGAACCGGAAGAGCGCCCAGACGGGGCATGACTATCCGGGCTACCAGGCCGCCCCAGCGGAGCACTTCATAGCCATAGACGAAGCGGATCCGGGGGCGAGAGGGAAGCCGTATCCCCCGCAACGCGGCGGTTCTCTTGAGTTTATAGAGGACAAACCAGGTGAGTATCTGAGGCTCGAATCCGTAGGGATGGCGGAAGGCCACGATGCACCGGCTTTCTCCCCCCAAGGATCGGCGGAACGCATGGATGAACTGCGATTGTGTTTCCAGCCTAATTTTCGCGGCGCCGACAAAGCAGGCAAGGTAAACCCGTGCGGCGAAACGCAGGGTAACTATCAACATGTCGGATATCTTTGATGCCGGCGCCTGGATGTCCGGATACGCCTTCGTTACCGGCGTGTACCGTGGTCTTTTCATGTGTTCCTTCCCGCATCCGCGTTTCCGCGCGTTCTCTTTGAATATCCCAGTCCTGCCCTGATCATATGCAGTATGCCCCTCAGGGGCAGAGGCTCCATGCGCTTCCGCACCGCCGCCAGGGATTTGATGATGGGGATATGCTGAGGACAATGGGATTCGCATGCGCCGCATTTAACGCATAGTCCGGGACCGCTTGTCTGGTCCGAGGTAAGGGTAGCGCTGGTGGCGTACTGCTGCATCCCCTGTATCCAGCCCAGGGCAAAGGAGGTGTTGTACGCTGCAAAACAGCCGGGGATGTTGACGTGTTGAGGACAGGGCATACAGTAGTTGCAGCCGGTACAGGGAACCTTGTACGAAGCGCTGAATATCTCAACCACCCGGCGGTAGGATGCCAGTTCCCCGGCGGTGAGGCTTCCGGGAAAGGCGGTTTCTGCAATCAGAAGGTTTTCATCAAGCTGGGCGGGATCATTCATCCCCGACAGAAGCACTGTCGCCTCTTTATGGTTCCACACCCAGCGGAGGGCCCATCCCGCCGCCTTCTTTCCGGATACCCCGAAAACTTCCTCCGCTTCCCGTGGCAGGGCGGAGGCGAGCTTGCCTCCCAAAAGCGGCTCCATGATGATGACCGGAAGCCCCTTGGCGGCGGCCCTGAGCAGCCCCGTCTTGCCGGCCTGGTAGTTTTCCTGCGCGTAGTTGTACTGTATCTGGCAAAAATCCCAGTCGTAGACATCCAGGAGCTTAAGAAATTCCTCCTGGCTTCCATGAAACGAAAAACCCGCCTGCTTTATACGGCCCTCTTTCTTCCGCTCCGCCAGCCATTCCTCAATTCCCATAGCCCGGAGCCGTTCCCATTGCCGACTGTCGGTAAGCATATGTAAGAGGTAGTAATCAACACGGGATGTCCTCAGCCGCTCCAGTGATTTGTTGAAGAATTTGTCAAAGTCCGAAGGGCTCCGGGAGAGAACCAGGGGCAGCTTGGTGGCGATATATACCTTTTCCCGTGCATTGTTCGTGTCCAGAACCGCGCCCAGCGCCTCTTCACTACCGGCGTATATATAGGCGGTATCGAAGTAATTCACCCCCCGGTTGACGGCTTCCATGACCAGGCGTTCCGTCTTTTCCCTATCTATGGCGGCGCCCTTCCGGGGAAACCTCATGCAGCCGAATCCCAACGCCGAAAGTTTATTCCCCGATTTCCCGTCCGTCCTGTATTGCACGCAGAGCCTCCCGTAAAAATATAATAAATGAATGGCCGGGCTTGGACAATGAGCCGGTCAATGCGTCTTGACGAAGTACCGTGATGCCTAAAACCCGTCGTAGAAGTTTTCCCGCAGGCGGCTGACGGCGCCGGTCTGCTCGCGGGTTAGCGTGATCCCTTCCGCCGCCATGAGGAGAACCTGATCGAGCTGGAATTGGAGTTGGTCTTTGGCGATGCTGACCAGTATGTAAAAATCGTAGACTTCCCGTGGACCGTCTGCGGCGTCTTCGCTTTCATACCGCTTCAGGAGCCAGAAATCGGCTTCCCGGCGGGCGTCTGAATAGAGGGTATCGGCGGCGGTTCTTACGGCGGATTCAAAGTAGCGGCCAAAGTCGCGATCAGGGCTTCGTTGGCCGTCCCCGATAAACCGGGAAAGGACCCGGAGGGAAACTAATTGGGGAAAATCCTGATTAAGGGAGAATCCGGCAGCCCACTGATTCAGGGCCGTGAAGTTAGATGCGGAATTAACACTGATGAAAACATAGCGGTTTGCGTACCGGGGCAGGGACTCAATTCCGGAAATTCCCTCGGCGGCATACCGGGCGGCCCAGTCGGGAAGGGTTTCCCCCGAATTGCCCGTCATATGTTCGATGATCTGATAGGGGGCTCCGTCTATCGTGTACAGATGATGCGGAGCGGCTGGAATCGGAGCTTGCCGGGGCATGGCCGTGCAGGAAAACAGCAAAACCATTCCGCTTATTACCGGCAGAACCCGCGTACCCTTCATATAATCTAATTTATTCGGCTAATTTGGTTAATAAAAAGTCTCCGCCGGTTCCATCGCCGGTTTCCTCAAAGCCCTGCGGGATACCGTCATCATCGTCCGCTAACCCTTCATCCGAAACATCTTCCTGGCTCCCGGCGGAGGAAGGGGAAACCGCCGTAGCAGCTTGTACCGCAGTAAGCGAAATATCCGGAACAATCAGGACGGCAAATTCATCCAAAATAACGACAGGGCTTAACAGACCGGTTTCCGTAACCGAGGCCCGGCTTGCATCAAGGCCCACTCCGTCCGCGCTGGTTTCGGATACCGTGGTCCGCATGGAAGAAAGGGTTGTCCCCTCCCCTATCCCGGTCTCTCCAAAAGAGGAGCCCAGGAGGAAGGTCCCATCGCCGGTAAAGGGTCCGGAGAGCAGAATGCCCTCATCGGGCAGGAATTTGGCGGGAGCGTTCAACCCCAAACTAAGCTGCAACGTATCGTTTTGAACCGCAAAGCTGACCACCACGGTAATCACGCCTTCGGTCTGTCCGGGGAGCAGGTAGATATTCTTTTCACCGGAAAGGCTTCCCGCGGCATAGCGCAGGCTCACCGTCCCGTCGGCATAGGACAAATTCATATCAAGGGTTTCAAATGCCACGGCCGTATCTTCATGTTTAAGACGGACATCTAAATTGAAGGACCCGCTAAAGATAATCCCCTTCGACAGCGGCACAAAGCGGAACATCAAGTGGCCTTCAGTCTCCTCGGCAGGGGTAAACAGGGGGCCGGGAATTGAAAACCGATGAGCCGGCCCTAGGGCCAAACCAAAGATGCTCCCCTGGGGCAGCCATTCCGGAATGTGGTTTATCGCGGCAAGAGCGGTTCTGACGTTCTTGAAACTTTGAGAACTCTCCAATTCCGCAAACAACTGGTAATGCCGGACGGGAATCGGTTCCCGGCTGGAAAAAACGGCCTTTGACAAGGCCTGAACACTAACAACACCGAGGGTTTCAGTTTTGGGGGCTACCGGCAGAGACAACTCCTTAATTTTGCCTATGGGGGCCTGTATGCCGGTATTCAAGGGTTTGAAGGGGAAAGCCTCCACTTTTAAGATGTGAAATCCGGTCTGATTCGGAGTCCGCCAGATAAACCGGGCCGCTCCGTCGGCAACGTACCCTTCGTGTATCTGTTTTTTTCCGTTATACCAAACCACATAGGGATTAAGGTTAGCGCCGGCAGCCAGTTTGGTCTCCAGCATTACGGGTATTTCCGGCGATACCAGGTGGTCCTTATCGAAAATACCGGGCCGATAAACGTGTATATCATCCAGGGTAAATTCCGATGCACCAACATAAAAGAAAGGCTTTTCTATTTGGTTAAGAACGCCCTTTTTCCCGGCAATCTGGAAAACCAGAAGGTACTGGCCAGCCTCTATGTCCTCCGGCAAAAGCAGGGGAGGAAGGATTCCGCTTAATTTGTTCACATAGATGATATCTTCATCGAAAGATACAGACGGCTGGATTATGGACCCCCACTTGAGGAACCGGTACGCTTCCGCCTGGCCGGCCTCTTCAACGGCGGCTTCCCACAGGGAGGCATCGGTATACGGCGCATCCGTATCCGTATCCGTATCCGTATAAAACGGATCGGTGTACGGCGAATCGGTATACGAGGCATCGAAAGAGGACTCAGGTATAAAACCGGACCCGGTGGAAGAATCCGCATCAGGGGTAACGGTAGAAGCGGAAGCGGAAGACGGGGAGGAATCAGTATCAGAGGAATCGGCATCAGGGGGAACGGCGAAATCGGAGGCGGAAGGCGTATCGGATGTAACGCTGGAATCTGAGGAGGAAGCCGTATCAGGGGTAACGGGGGACTCAGGGGAGGAGCCCGCGGCAGGCGTAAAGGAGGAATTGGACGCAGCGGAACCGAACCCGGAACCGGAGCCGGAATCCGGATTGGGTTCATAGGTTCCCGCGGACGTTCCGGCGGCCGTTCCCGCGGACGTTCCGGCGGACGTTCCGGCGGACGTTCCGGCATTCGATCCATACGTTGAATTCGAACCGTCAAATTCAGCGGTTACGGTTTCCTTATCGGGGTCTATGATGTAGGTAACTTTTCTACTCACTATCTCCCCGTAGGGTGTCTGCAAGAAAACGGTAAGTTTCTGAATATCCGTATCGCCGTCCACCGACTTGAGGAAATACGGATGAATCGGAACGCCGGACGGGATGACGGCGCATTCATCCAGGCTATACTGTCCGATTCTGGCGCTGACCTTATAGGCCTCTTCGGAAGAAAATGAAAATACCGTATCCATTTGGCCGCAGGAGGTAAAAATGAAGAAAATGATACCTGGTACGCGGATTTTTCGATACTTCATACGGTGGAGTATACCACATATTTTATAAGATCAACCAGCTTTTAACCGAAATTCGTCAGGCCGGGCGCATTAACCGCTTTTCCGGCGTTTGAGGACCTCATTTCTGGAAGTTCAAGACCTCTTTTCTGGAAGTTCAAGACCTCATTTCTGGAAGTTCAGGACCTCATTTCTGGAAGTTCAAGACCTCATTTCTGGAAGTTCAAGACCTGGGTCCGGAAGTTCAAGACCTGGGTCTGGAAGTTCAAGACCTGGGTCTGGAAGTTCAAGACCTGGGTCTGGAAGTTCAAGACCTGGGTCCGGAAGTTCAAGACCTGGGTCTGAAAGTTCAAGACCTGGGTCTGGAAGTTCAAGACCTGGGTCTGGAAGTTCAAGACCTGGGTCTGGAAGTTCAAGACCTGGGTCTGGAAGTTCAAGACCTGGGTCCTAAAGGTCCGGGGCGTTCGCGAGCAGGTAATCCTCCGCTTCCTTGTTCCACAAGCCCTTATGCCGTCCGCAGATTTCGGCCAGGGCGGTGAAGAAAGCGCCGCCCTTTTCGGCGAACTCGTCAATGGCGGTGAGTTCCAGCTTCTTGTGCGTGTAGATGAGCTTCTTTCCCCCAGGGATCTTGTCCAGGTTGATGGTGGTTTGCGGCACGGCATCCAGGCCGCCTATGTGGGTAACCATGAAGACCGGGTTGAGTTTGCCCTGAGCCATCATGGAAAGGGATTCCTTCATGTCTTGCGTGCTGCCCCCGGAAGTTCCCACCAGGTGATGGGATTCGTAATGGACATTGTAGAAGTTGAAGTTTGCCGAGAAGGAGGGGTCCGTGGGGCCGGCAAAGAAGTTGAGGCAGCCGTCCCGGCCCAAAAGCTGGCCGCCCATCTCCAGGACCGGCTTGACCGGCGCAAAGACGAACACGTCGTCGTAGAAGTTCCCGCCGTTGACGCTTTTCAGGTGGGCTGCCGGGCCGGCGATGTCCCTGGTGTTCACGTAGATAAGTTCCACCCCGTTGGCTTTGGCATCTTCACGGGTAAGGAGTTGGGCCGCCCGTGCAAGGCGGCTCCCGTCTATGTCAGTAACCACCAGGCGGGAGGGCCGCCGGGGGTTATGGATGGCGTAGTCTATGGCGACAAGCCCCATGGGGCCTGCCCCGGCAAGGAGGGCCAGGGAGCCGCCTTCGGCTATCCCCTTGCTATGCTCGTAGGAACCGTTGACGGTATGGTACTGGGCATGGAAAGCGCCCACAATACAGGACACGGGTTCGGCAAGGGATCCCAGGTAGAAGTTATCCGCCTGGTAGTCCAGCAGGCAGTCCATCTCCATGACCTCTTTGGGGATGATCACGGAGAAAGCATCCCCGCCTATGAACTCGTAGGAGTAGCCCGGTGCCCACAGGGTAGGCCGCCCGTCGGCGCCGGGATAGTTGAGGGCCGGCTGTATGGCGAACTTCGCGCCGGGTTTGAATTTGCCCGCCCACCTGGCGCCCACTTTTTCGATGACCCCGCAGAACTCATGCCCGGTGATGACCGGATTCACCGCCAGGTTATGGCGTATGCGCTTGTGGGACGCCCCCTGCAGGGCCAGCTTGTGGCTGGACATGCAAATGGAATCAGACACGACCGTTGCCTGTATTTCATCATCCCTCATTTCGGGAAGCTCAAATTCATCTAATCTCAGGTCGTTGACCCCGTGAATCCGTACCGCTTTTGTTTTCATCGCTTGCTCCTCGGGTGGTTAGATATGGGAAAGCCAGGTTTCCCGGTAAGAGAAGATCTCAGGCATACTGGTTTTGGCAACTTCCTGATACTCAATGTCAAAGTCCCGCGCCAGATCCGCCAGGGGTCTTCCGGTCAGGGCCATCTTTGCGGTCATGGCCGCGCCCAGGGCGGTAGCTTCGGCAATGTCCGTAAGGTACACCCGCTGATTTTTAAGGAAAGCCGACACCAGGGCGTTGTAGGCATGGTCTTTGCGGAAGCCCCCTTCGATGAACACCTCGCCGGGAGAATCCGCCGTCCGCGGAGCGGAGCCAGCGACGGAAACGCCGGTCCGCTCCAGGGCGGTGAGGGTCTGCATCACCAGGGAGATTTTAAGGAGGGCGATGCCCCGCTCGTAGCTGCGGGAATCCCGGCGGAACGAGGGGGGAAGGGCCCTGCCGGCGGCCAGGAGTTCGTAGGGGTATTCAACGCCGTCCTCGACTATCCGGGGCTTGGAGCCGGGGAACTGGCCCGAACCCGCAGCCAGTTCCGGCAGGAGGAAGGAGGCGTTTCCCGCAAGGATAGCCCGGTACAGTTCCCGGTCATAGGGGGGGATGTCCCGCCGGTTATGGAGCTTCATCAGCCATGCGGACCAGATTTCAAATTCCTTGCCTCCCTGAAAGATGGCGGTCTTAATAGGGCCGCCGAAGGCGGAAATATTGAAGAAGACCACTTTCCCCAGTTCATCGGGCGTAAATCCGTAGGCCCTTACCGGGTTCATGACGACGCACCAGGTTCCGGTAGAGTTGAGCACAAAGCCGGTTTCCCCTTTTTTGGCAAAGTGGGGAAGCAGGGACGAATTGGAATCGTGGATACCCAGGGTAACGATTACGTTACGGGAAAGGCCGGTTTTTTGGGCGAATTCCCCGGTAAGGGTTCCCAGGACATCCCAGGAATTGCCTATCTTCCCAGGCATGAGGGAGGCAGCCCCCAGCCCCTCGGCCACTGAAGACAGCTTGTGTTCAACCTGATCCCACAGGTAGCCGTGGCAGCCCATATACGTACCTTCCGCCCCGATCTTGCCGGTAAAGCGGTACCCCCAATATTGCGGGTAAAAAAGAAGGTGAACCGTATTCCCGAACCGTTCCGGGTAGTTTTCTTTCAGGAAGAGTATGCCTTTGGCAGGGTTGATCAGGGCTTTAAGGTACGGGGTCCCGGTACGCTCCTGGAGGGATTCGGGGGCGCCGAAAAGCCGGTAGAACCGGTCGTGAAACTCGTCCCCCGCTTCGTGGGTGTAGTACACGCAGGGCGCGGAAGGCTTTCCGTCCTTTCCCACGCATACAAAGGTAGCCCCGTGAGTAGTTACCGCCAGGGCTTTGACCGGATAGGTCTTGGCGATTTTCGCCAACTCCTCAATGAACCAGGCTTCCATGGCCTCAAGGTCATGGGTCTCCAACCCGTCCGTCATCCGGGGCGGAAAATTCCGGTACCGGGCGTCGATCTGGGTAAGGGCATCGTCATAAACCGCCACTTTTTTGTTAGTCATGCCGATGTCAATGACCACGATAGCATATTCCATGCTTTCCCCCTTAATCAGAAGGAGCGGGGGGCCGGACTTGCCCCGCAAATCCGGCCCCCCGCTCCCAGCCCTTCGGTCCTCCGCAATGTCCCCCGAAGTTAATGTAACATAACCTGGCCCCCGGTAACCGGGATGGCCTGGCCGGTTTCATAGTCCTGTTCAATGATATAATACACCGTCCGCATCACGTCCGCTCCGGTACAGCCCCGTTTCATGGGGACTTTGGCCTCGTAGAACGCCTTTACGTCGGCGATGGTCTTGGCGCCCGGAACCTTGCCGGTTTTGAGGTACTGCACAAAAAGGCCCTTTTCCGGGTCGGACCACAGGGGTCCGCTTAGGAAATTTCCCGGGCAGATGGCGTTCACCTTGATATTGTAGTCTATCAGTTCCCGGGCAAAACTGGCGGTAAGGCCGATGCCGCCGAATTTACCCCCCGCATAGGCCCCGTTCCTGTTGGAACCTTCTAGCCCCGATTTGGAGTTAATCTGAATGATGTCGGTCTTCCAGGCAGGAGCGGTGAGGTGCTGCTGCTTGAGGAACCGGGCGGCGTGTTTCACGACAATGAAGTACCCGGTATAGTTGATGTCGGTAACCAATTTGAAATCCTCCACCGCCTGTTCCAGGACGCTGCCGGCCCGAAGTACCCCGGCATTGCTGATACAGAGGTCCAGCCCCCCGGCGGTTTTCCGTATGGTCTGAAACATGGCCTCCACGGAAGCCTCGTCCGCGACATTGACGGTAACCGGTACGGCGGCGGTACGCTTTTCGGCGGCATTGATCTGTTTGGCCAGCTTTTCCGCACCCGCCCCATTAAGGTCGGCAATGAACACCAGGGCCCCCGACGCGGCAAGCCCCCGGACTATCTCTTCCCCAAACCCCTGTGCGCCCCCGGTAACCAGGGCGATACGGTTCTTCACCACATTGGAACGGCCCGCGGCGCCTAATTCCGGAGGGGGCGCCTGATCTTCCAGGAAATGGCGGTCCCGAATCACCTCCAGAAGCGCCCCGTTCCTTTCGGCCATGCGTTTCCGCACCGCGTCCAGGTTCTGATCTACCCAATACAGGGCGGCTTGCGGGGAGCCGCCGTTTTTTACCGCCAGACAGGAAGGAAAATGCCGCGTCCGCGTTGTTCTGGCAGCCGCTTCCACCCCGGACGGCGCCCGTTCAAATTCCCAGGCGGTAAAGGCTTCGTTGAGTATCTTCGCCGCGTCCTCGGCAAACCGGAACGCCGAAGCCGCCGTATCCCCCGCCGGGGGAATATCCACCGTGAGCGCCGTCTGGGGAACAGCCGGAGATTCCGGGGCTTCCCAGACCTCCTGGCAGACTACCCAGGATTTTCCCGTGGCGGCCAGGTACAATCCCCGGATGACAGCGGCTAGATTCTGATGTTCTCCCTGGTTGTTCATGAATACGTTCTCCTTTTACCTTCCCAGTTTTATAATGTTCCCTGTTTCAGACCATTGATTATACTATAGCAAGACGCCTCGTCACGTAAACCGGCGTTCCGTCCCGCCCGGGCATAGACGGCAAGCCGTTCCTCCAGGGGTTCCGCCGCCAGGGGGTTGTCCGGGGCAAAAAGGCCGAGGCTCCGGTCCAGGGAACTCAGCCGTTCATGGGCGACAAGCGCCCAGGTGGTGTCTATCAGGTGGCGGAAGGGCGGGAGCAGGACTTCGGGGCAGTTGAAAGACTGGCGGGAACTATTGATGTCCACCCCGGATATTTCCATAAACCCCCATTCCGCGCAAAGCCGCCTAACCCGGCGGAGCTGTTCCCCGGTGTTCCGGGGCGGCATGTACGCCACCGCCCGGTACCCCAGGCGGGAAAGCTCCTCAAAGAGGGGGTCCAGAAACCCGTCCTCAAAGCGGCCGGCCTTCTTGTCCCCGGTGGGGGACTCCTCTACATCCCCCAGGTACGCATAGGCGGGAATGGCCCCTATGCTTGCGGCAAAGGCCGTTACCTGCCCGGCGGGAACGGCTTCCTTTTCACCGGGCTGTATGAATATCCGGGGGAGAAAGGCGGCTTTCAGCATCCCCAGCAAATCGTAGAGATAATGAACGTTTCCGCCGTCAGCAAGCAACGCCCGTATCCGGGGAGGCGGCGTTACCCCCAGCCTGCCCTCCAGGGCCGCGGCAAGGTCCGGGCCTTTCCCGTATTTGTTGATGAAGACCCCCGCCACCGCCGCCAGGAGGTGCCGCTCGGTGATACCCCCGCCTGAATCAAACCGGGAACGGCCCCGTATGTCCCGGTCAAAATCAATTTCCTCAAGCCCCGCCGCTTTCAAAATAAGGTTTGCCCCTTCGGTCATGGCCCTGGTACGGAGCAGCCGCTCCTCCCGCAGGGGCCGCAGGAATTCCGCCGCCAGGGGGACGGCCGGTTTGGGGACCCCCTGGACGGTCATGTACGCGATTCCCGCCGAATCGGGGTTATTGATCCTCCTGTCCGCGAAAGGCCCCGGCGCGCCGTCAGCACCGCGTTTGAAGCTCACCCGGACCTCGAATCCGGAACAGCCGCCTATGCCCAGGACCGCGCACGCCTCGATCATTTCCCCCGCCGCGGCAATGGAGTCGTGGTCCACCGAACCCGCCGCCCCAAGCCCCGCTTCCCGGCTCCGCAGGGCCGCCATAGCCGGTGTATAGGGGCTAAAACTGTAAACCGTATGAATGTGGTTATTTACTTCCCGCAACGGCGCGTCCGTCTGCGGGGCCTGCCGCCGTTCCGCTTCCCAGGCTTTAAGCGCCGCAATGCGTTCTTCCCGCAACATTCCGGGATCGTTGATGTGTGAGCGTAACCGCTGTACAGAATTGGTCACTTTGCGTCCTGAACTCAAATTTTTTATGTATCCGCTTCCCGCCGCTTTCGGAAAACACGCCTATACCCTTGACCCTAGACGGAATTGAACCGCCAACCCACGCCTTAGAAGGGCGTTGCTCTATCCGATTGAGCTATAGGGCCATGCCCAAGTAATGTGTACTAAAAATATCCGGTTATCACCGGGGGATCAAGTCCCTCCGTATGCCAGGGCGGGGGCATTAAACCATGCCCGAAAGAGCCTCCCCGTAGCGCGGTTCCCGCCCGTAACGCCGGCTGCCCCTGCGGAACTCCGCCTGGGTAATCCGGAACCGCCACAGTATAGTCCGGAGCGGCCGTTCCTAACCCCGCGCCGGCCTCCGGCTCCCCGGTATCCTGCATACCGCCGGCTCATCCGTATATTCTGCCGGCAGAATGAAGCGCTCCTGTAGCCGGCTTGAGCATGCGGCTCTCCAACCGGCGTATTTAGACCGGTAAATGAAGCGTTTGTACGCCTGAATACCCCCTGCCGCCCTCCGAATGGGGCGTTTGCGGGCAGGCCGGGGGCCGGCCCTGTTCCGGACGCGGTTTGCGGTTTTTCATTGTGGAATTTCGGGAATGGGCTTATTATTAAGGGCAGGAGGCCTGTGGTGATAATTAGTCGCGTTATGACGAAAAATCCAATTTTTATTCATCCCCGGTTTTCGGTGAACGATGCCCGCGGGTTGATGGATAAGGAACAGATCAGCCATCTTCCGGTGCTGGACAAGAACGATACGCTGGCGGGGCTGGTAACGAGGAAAGACCTGATTAAGGCCGGGCCGTCGCCGGCCACTACCCTTGATATTTACGAGATCAGCTATCTGCTTTCCCGGCTTAAAGTGGAGACGATCATGGAGCGCCGGGTGGTTACGGTGGACGAGGAAGCGGTAGTGGAAGAGGCTGCCCGGATCATGGTGGACAGGGGCATAGGCTGCCTTCCGGTGATGAGGAAGTCCCTGCTGGTTGGGATTATCACGGATACCGACCTGTTCCGGGTTTTCATCAATGCTTTCGGCGCCCGGCACCCCGGGGTCAGGCTGGTATTCAACATAAGCGAGAAGCCGGGGCAGCTTGCCAGGATAGCCGGGGCCATCGCGGGGCAGGGGGGCAACATCGCTTCCTTCGTGTCTTCCGAAGGGGACGATCTGGCCCACCGCCGGGGAACTCTGCGGATCACCGGGCTGGGCCGCAGCGAGGTGGAGGCGGTATTGAAAGACATTCCCGGCCTGGAACTGGAAGACATACGGGACGTGCGGTAACCGGGCCTCGTAAAAATCAGGCGCTTCCGCCTGCCCGCAGGGCGGGGGCGCGGCTTGGGATGGCCGTTTTCTTCAATC
>JAITLF010000027.1 GCA_031278025.1 Treponema sp. | reverse complement strand
GTGAGCCACAGCGGGGTGTCGATCAGCCCCGATCCGGAAACGGCGAAGAGCTACGCCGGTGCGGTAGACTACACGGTGACGGCGGAGGACGGGAGCACCCAGACCTATACGGTAACGGTAAGTGTGGCGAAGAGCAGCGCGGCGAACATAACCGGGTTTACCCTGGCCGGGGCGAGCGGGAGTATCGGCACTAGTTCCATCAGCGTTACCGTTCCCTACGGGACCAGCCTGAGCAGCCTGGCGCCCGGCATAACTGTTTCGGCGGGGGCGACGGTAAGCCCGGCCTCGGGGGTGACGCGGAATTTCACCAACCCGGTAACGTATACGGTGACGGCGGAAAACGGTACCACCCAAAAGACCTATACGGTGACGGTGACCGTGGCGTCGCCCACCGACTGGCGACTTTATGCTATACGGGATATTCATTTTTATGCGGCGGGAGCATATTGGTATCCTATATCCTATGCAGTAATCAACCACGGAGCGACCTATGTTGTGAATTTTAGTATACCCAAAAAAGCGGAAGGAACGAGCTTTTATGTGTATTTCCCAAATAGCATGGGGAGGACTTCATCACTTAGCTACGGGTATTATCCCTCTTCCTCCTTCCCCCTGACGGTTACCGTATATAATTCATCAACTAATGAATCTCAAGTCTTTAGTCTGGAGGTTAGTTATTATTAGCGGAATTTTCCCGCTAAATCGGGGGTTGCGGGGGCAGAGCCCGCACAAGGGATTGGAGGGGCGCGTTGGACCCGGCGGGTCTGCGCACCCCCGCAGCCCCGCCCGGGCGGGGTGAGAAGGCCGGAGCGGGGCGTTATGGGCGGACATCGCGGAAACCCGTAAAGCCCGGTCCGGCCGCCCGTTTTCTCCGGCGTCTTGACATTTTCCGCTCTTTTTTGAGAGAATCTCCCCATAAAACGCGCGCGGATTGACGGGCGTGTTCCGAATAATTTTGTATGCATAGACACGACTGTTCTGTTCCCGGGGGCGTTTTTCTGTCAGTGCGGCAGGTTCCCGGATGCCGATAAAACGGGGCCTGTTACAAAACCGGCCCCGGAAACGGAGGCTTATATGGCTTTATCACTGCCCGGTGATTTTCTTTCTTACGCGGATGAATGGGAGAAGAAAATCGGCGCGTTTATTGAATACCGGCTGCCGCCGTCCCCGGATACGGGAGGCGAAACCGTTTCCGGCACTGGGGCGGCCGCGGAGACGGCGACCGGAGACGGCGAAAACCCGCTGCCCCCCGAAGCCGTCCCGCTACTCAGGGGGTTTCCCTTCGCGGTAAAGGACAATATCGCGGTTAAGGGCTTTTCCCTGAGCTGCGGTTCCAAACTGCTTGAAAATCTCCGCTCTCCTTACACGGCCACAGCGGTACAAAAACTCGAGGCCGCGGGGGGAACGGTGGTGGGCAAGACCAACCTCGACGAATTCGGTATGGGATCCTCCACCGATTCTTCAGCCCTCAATCGGACCAACAACCCCTGGGATCAAAGCCGTGTGGCGGGCGGGTCGTCGGGGGGGTCGGCCGCCGCGGTAGCCGCGGGGCTTGTGCCCTACGCCCTGGGTTCCGATACGGGCGGGTCGGTGCGTTGCCCCGCGTCTTTCTGCGGGGTAGTGGGGCTCAAGCCCGGCTATGGCGCGGTTTCCCGTTACGGGCTTGTGGCTTACGCCTCAAGCCTTGAGGGAATAGGCATACTGGCGGATACTACCGCGCGCTGCCGGGCCGTGTTCGCGGCCGTAAGGGGGGGAGACCCCCTGGATCAGACAAGCCGGGACGCGCCGTCCTCGTCCCCGCCGCTTTACGGTGAAAAAACCGCCGGGAAAAAGTTGATAGGGGTGCTGTCGGCGGAAACAATAGCCAGGGCAATCGCGGCGGCGGCGGCCCAGGAAGCGGGTGATGCCGGGGGAAAGGCCCTGGAAGCCGCGGCCGCGGCCGCGGAACTGGAACCGGAGATAGCCGGGGCGTTCCGGGCCGCCAGGGAAAGGCTTGCCGGACTGGGGCATACCCTTGTCGATGTCGATATACCGAGCCTGAAATACGGGGTTCCCGCCTACTACACTATCGCCACCGCCGAAGCCAGCGCGAATCTCGCGCGTTTTGACGGCATACGTTACGGCCAACGGCCGGACTGGGCGGAGAATCCCGACGACCTCATCGACAAGACCCGCGAGGCGGGTTTCGGCGCGGAGGTAAAACTGCGTATCCTCCTGGGAACCTTTGTGCTGCGCTCCGGGTTTCAGGATCGCTACTACTTACGGGCGCAGCGCATACGCGCGGGCATCAGGGCGAATTTCGAGCTTTACCTGGGAACCCCGGAAAACGCCGGAACCGGCGGCGTTTCCGCGCCGGGCGGCCGCTTCTGCGACGCCATTCTCATGCCCGTGTTCCCCACCCGCGCGTTCGGGCGCGGCGAGACGGGCCTGTCGCCCTTTGCGCAAAAGGCCGCCGACCTGTACACCTGCTGCGCGAATCTGGCGGGGCTTCCGGCGCTGGCCTTCCCCGTGGGCGTCGAGGGCGGCCTGCCCGTAGGGGTCCAGCTTTTGGGGCGGGCCTTTTCCGAGGGGACCCTGCTGGACATTGTTGAGGAATACGAGGCCGGGTATCCCTTTCCCCATCCGGCCGGATACAGATCGTTCTGGAGCCATTTATGAAGAAGTACCAATCGTTCATCGGGCTGGAAGTACATATTCACCTTTTAACAAAGACGAAAGTTTTCTGCAACTGCGCTTCCTCCTTTGGGGATGAACCGAACACCCGCGTATGCCCGGTGTGCATGGGTTACCCCGGCGTACTGCCCTCCCTCAACATCGAGGCGATGCGTATGGGCTGTACGGTTGCCCGCGCCCTGAACTGCCATATCCCCGAACGCACCTGGTTTGAACGGAAACAGTATTTCTACCCCGATATGCCGAAGAACTACCAGATCTCGCAGTTTGCCTCACCCCTTGGGCAGCAGGGTTACCTTGAGCTTGAAGGAAAAAACGGAAATCAGTTTATCAAAAAGCGGGTGCGCGTCAAGGAATGCCACCTGGAAGAAGACGCGGGCAAGATGATCCACACCGGAACAGTATCGCTGCTCGACTATAACCGGGCGGGCGTGTCTCTTCTGGAAATTGTTACCGAGCCAGATATGGAAACCGGCGAAGAAGCCGAACTCTTTATCCGGCAGCTCAGGCGCATGGTACGCTACCTGGGGGTGTGCGACGGCAACATGGAAGAGGGTTCCCTGCGCGCCGACGCGAATGTTTCGATCAACCTGCCGGGTATGGGCCTGGGGAAAAAAGTGGAGATCAAGAACCTCAACTCCTCGCGTTTTGTAAAGTTAAGCCTTAACCACGAAATCGAGCGGCAGGGGCGCATCCTCGATTCCGGGGGAAAGGTAGTACAGGAGACCCGTCTGTGGAACGAGAACCGGGATCAGACGGAGGCCATGCGGCAGAAGGAAAACGCCCAGGATTACCGCTACTTTCCCGAGCCGGACCTTCCGGTCTTTGCCCCGGACGCGGCCTTCCTCAAGCGTGTCGAGGAATCGCTTGTGGAACTGCCCCAAAAGCGGATAAGCCGCGTCAGGGAGGAATACGGCCTAAACGAAGAATACGCGGAGCTTATCTGCGACGAAAAGGCGCTGGCCGACTATTTCGAGGAGGCGGTCTGTGAGGCGGTTGTCCTGGGCGTGGGAAAGACGGAAGCGGCCAACAGGATTGCCAACTGGCTGCTTTCGGATATCAGGCATATACTCATAAAAGAAGGAATCGCCGTTTCCGCTATCGGCGCACTAAAACTGCGGCCCAAACAGCTTGCGGCAATAGCGGCCTTTACCGTTCAGGGAAAACTCAGCGGCAAGAACGCCCGGCAGACTCTGGAGCTGGTGGTGGAGAGCGGCAGGGACCCGGAACTTGTCATCGCCGAAAAAGGCTGGGAGCAGCTTACCGATCCGGCAAAAATTGCCGAGGCGGTAAACTCTGTTTACGGCGCCGAAAGCGCGGTGTTCGCGGAGGCCCGGGCTTCCGTGGCAAACCCGAAACGGAAAAACACACTTACGGCGTTTTTAGTGGGAAAGGTACTTGCCGCAACCGGCGGCCGGGCCGACCCCAAGATAGCGGGAGAACAGGTAGAAAAACTTATCATGGCCGGTGAATGACGGGACGGGCAGGACGGAAACCGATTCACCGTGTGGGGGGTAGGCCGAGACCTTGGCTCGGCCGCAGGGGGGCCGGACAGTCCCCGCGTCTATCTGCGCCTGCCTGTACGGTAACAGGCCCCCCTTAATACTTTAATAATTATAATTTAAAACAGGAGAAATTATGCGCGTATTGGCGAAAGACATACCTGCCGCGGCAAAAGAAGGACAAGGCGAGATTGAGGCGTCGGGCTGGGTACACAGGATCCGGGAATTGGGAGGCGTAGTATTTGTGATACTGCGGGACCGTTCCGGAATGATCCAGCTTGTTCTGGAAGAAAGGGGCGGCCTTACCCTGGAATCGGTTATCACCGTAACGGGTGTGCCGGCGCTTAACGAAAAGGCCCCCGGAGGGGCGGAACTGCGGGTAAAAGAGGTAAGGGTACTGAGCAGGGCCGCGCCGGATCTTCCCTATCAGGTAAACGCCGATACGGCCAGGATCGGCCTTGACGTGATCCTTGATAACCGCGTACTGTCGTTACGCAACCCGAAAATACGCTCGATATTCAAGGTGCAGGCCGTTATTGTAGAGGCCTTTGCCGAATACCTGCGCCGGGCGGATTTTACGGAAATTAAAACCAGCAAACTTACCGCCGGCAGCACCGAGGGGGGGACCAATCTCTTTGAGGTTGAGTACTTTGACCGCAAGCTGTACCTGGCCCAGTCCCCCCAGCTTTACAAAGAGGCCATGGTGGCGTCCGGTTTTGAGCGGGTCTTTGAAATCGCGCCGGTTTACCGGGCGGAAAAACACGACACGCCCCGCCACCTTAACGAGTACGTTTCCCTTGATGTGGAGATGGGTTTTATCGAATCGGAGAAGGACCTTATTGAACTTGAAAAGGGACTGCTCGCGTATATTTTTGAGGAAGTGGCCCGGAAAAACGGGCCCGATCTCGCGGCCTGGGACGCATCGGTTCCCGCCGCCGAAAATGTGGCGGCCTCTCCCACGGTAAGCTACGCGGAGGCCCTGGTAATCGCCAACGACGAGGCGGCTAAAAGCCGGGGCAACGGAAAGGCCGCTGGCAGAGCCAACGATACGGCCGCGGGCAGGGATGCCGGGCGTATCTTCGACATTAACCCGGAAGCGGAACGCCTGCTCAGTGAATGGTCCCTGCGCGAATACGGCGTGGAATTACTGTTTGTAAACGCATTCCCCAGGCGCTACCGGCCTTTTTACACGTACCCGCTTGAGACCGGGGACGACGGCGGCAAACCGGTAACCCTGACCATGAGTTTTGACGCCATTTTCCGGGGCCTTGAGATTACATCGGGCAGCCGCCGGCAGCACGACTACGGCGCGTTTGCGGAGGCGCTCCCGAAGTTCGGCCTTAAAGCGGAAAACATGGCCGGTTACGCCGCCGTCCTTGAATACGGCTGCCCTCCTCACGGCGGCTTTGCCATCGGCCTTGAGCGGCTTACCCAGAAGATCCTGGGACTTGGCAGCGTAAAGGAGGCCAGCCTTTTCCCCCGCGACCGGAAACGGGTCGAACCGTGATG
>JAITLF010000023.1 GCA_031278025.1 Treponema sp. | reverse complement strand
GCCCCGACGCGCTTGCCCAGGGCTTCGGCGTGGGGGGCGGAAAGGATGATGTCGCTCCAGTTGACCACCATCCCCTCCTTTTCCAGGGCCTTCATCAGCCTGGCGAGGGCCTTGCCGGTAAAGGGGCTGGTCTTTTTAAGGAAGGCGGCGGCCTTTTTCCCTACAAGGCTGCTTGCTCCGGAGAGGATTCTTGCCAGGGATTCGGGCATGTTCCCGCTGAAAAGGGCGGCGCTTTCCGCCGCCACGGCCAGGTATTCGTAGCCGGGAAGCCGCGTCCCGTCGTCGGTCCAGGCATCCGCCACATCGACCCGGTGGCCCATGGATTCCATGCCCCGGGCAAGGGCGCTAACGTAATCGGGTATGCCCCCGCGGCGGGCCGGCGCGCTGATAACAACGATTCTCATACAACGTTTCCTTTTTGCGGTTATACAACCACGTCCTTTTGTGGGGGGTAGCCGGAGACCCCGGACCCGGCACAGCCGGGGAGGAGGCGCGCCTGTGCAACAGGCGACGGCGCAGGGGGGGCGGAAAACGGCCGCGCCGGATGACACCCGCCGCACGGTAACAGCCCCCCCCTTAAATTTATACCGCCACGTCAGGCCAGTTTATAGAGCTGGTCGATGGAAGGTTCCTTTACCAGAAGCACGGAGCATTTGGCGTTTACCATGACCTCCCGGTAAGAGTTGCCCATGATGTCACGGGTACTCCGATCCCGTTCCCAGCCCCCCAACAGGATGAGATTCGCCTTTTTTTCATCGGCGATTTTCAGTATTTCCGTATATACCGCCCCGTGACGTATCTCCCGGTCAACTTTTACGCCTTTGGGACGGGCCAGTTCCCCGATATAGCTGAGGTAACGGTGCCCGTTGGCCTCCAGGCTGTGTTCGTACTCCTGGCTTTCCTCCTGGATGAATATCTTGCTCAGGGTAAGCTGCCTGATGGTGGCGGTATCCACCACATAGACCGCCGTAAGCCGGCAATGCTGCTGCTTCGCCAGGACTATGGCGTACTTGGCCGCCAAAATGGAGGCATCCGAACCGTTGATCCCCACAACGAGGTCTGAAATGAGATTCTTTGTCATTCCTTACCTGTCTTCCTCTTGAGCAGCTTGCCGGAAAAAAAGGCGTCCCGGTCCTTTTCCTCCAAAGCCGCCTCGATATAAGTTTTGGTTTCGCGGGCGGTAGGTATTACCATCTTTTCCAGGGCGTTTACCCGCCGCTGGGTTTTGCGGACTTCACGGGCAAGCCGCCACGCGATGGTCCTTACCGCCGCAAGCTCCGTAAGAATTTTGAGGAGCTGAAAGAATTCTAACACGGTTTCATCACATTCGGCAAATGAATTCGCGGGGGAATACTTCAATTCCATGGGGGGAAGGTGGACTTCGAGGCCCGGAAGCTTCATTCCGGCCGCCGTAACCTGTTTTTCCCGCAGTTCAAACTTATACCTGATGTTCCGGGAAAGCCGATCCGCCCGCTCGCGGCCTACGACGATGAGCATACGTTTCAGGGCCGGGTACGCGGTCGCCACCCGGGCGTCCATGTCGCGTTCCAGAAGTTTTACCTGCTCGACTTTCTGCATGAGTTCCATGACGAGGATCTCCCGTTTCTGCTCAAGCAGCTCATAGCCTTCCGTGGCGACGGCAAGCTGTTCTTTTACCCGGATAAGGTTGCTCTTGGTCGGCGCGATCTGTTCACGGCTCATATCCGCGTTACGCCTCCGGGCGTTACGCCTCCCGCGATTTTCGCGCCTTCGGCGAAGGGGTTCATGTACTTTTCGATGTACTTCCTGTTGATCCGCAGAAGGTCTTCCCGGGGCAGGCGGGCCAGTATCTTCCAGCCGAGGTCCAGGGTCTGGGCGATGCCGCGGTTTTCGGTTTCCCCCTGCGAGAGGAACTGCTGCTCAAATATTTCGCCGAATTTAAGGTAGTGTTTGTCGGCGTCGGAGAGTTCTTCCTCCCCGATTATCGAGGCGAGGCTGCGCACGGATTTTACCTTTGAGTAGGCGGCGAAAAGCTGGCTCGAAACATCCTTGTGATCCTCGCGGGTCATGCCCTCGCCAATGCCGTCCTTCATAAGGCGGGAAAGGCTGGGAAGACCGGCCACCGGCGGGTAGACGCCCCGCTGGGTAAGTTCCCGGTCCAGCACGATCTGGCCTTCGGTGATGTAGCCGGAAAGGTCCGGTATGGGGTGGCTTATATCGTCGTTGGGCATGGTGAGTATCGGTATCTGGGTAATGGAACCCGAAGAACCGGTGATCTTGCCGGCCCGTTCGTACAGCGAGGCCAGATCCGAATAAAGGTAGCCCGGATAACCTTTACGGCTGGGCACCTCGCCCCGGATGGAAGATACCTCCCGCAGGGCCTCGCAGTAGTTGGTCATGTCGGTCATCACGACAAGCACATGCATGTTGCGTTCATACGCCAGGTATTCGGCGGCGGTAAGGGCGCAGCGGGGGGCCACAAGCCGTTCCAGGGAGGGGGCGTCGGCCAGCGACAGAAACACCACCACATTCGCCAAAACGCCCGAGCGCTCAAAGTCATCCAGGAAAAACCGGGCCACGTCGTACTTGATCCCCATGGCGCAGAAAATTACCACGAAGCGTTCCCCGCCGGATTCCGCGGACTTGCCCGCGTCGAGGATCGCCGCCTGGCGCACAATCTGGGCCGCCAGCTTGTTGTGGGGAAGCCCGCTGCCGGAGAAGATCGGGAGCTTCTGGCCCCGGATCAGGGTGTTCATGCCGTCAATGGCGGAAATGCCGGTCTGGATAAAGTCGCGGGGGTAGGTCCGGGCGTAGGGATTGATGGGGAGGCCGTTTACATCCATGCGGACGGACGAGGCGATCTCGCCGTAGCCGTCCGCCGGTTCGCCCAGGCCGTTAAAGATGCGCCCCAAAAGGCCCGGCCCCACCCGCAGTTCCATGGGCCGGCCCAGAAATTCGACTCTGCTCTCACCGGCGGAGAGTCCCGTATTGGTTCCGAAGATCTGGATGGCGGTCCAGTCCTCGCTCATGTCCACTACCCGCCCGAGCCTGCGCCCTTCGTCGCGGTCGTAAACGGCCACCACTTCGTTGAAGCCCACGTTGCGGCTCCGCCCGGTGATGATCACCGGCCCCTCAATACGCGACAGTCCGCGGTACTCAACGCCACGCATTACAGGCCCTCCCTGGTACGGTAACTCCGGTCCAATTCATCCAGGGCCCGGCGCATAACCCGCTCAAATTCGGCAAGCGCGTCGTCGTCCCCGTTTTTTACATCGCTTTTAAGCCGGGAAAGCCGTTCCCGAATGGGGATACCCCCGGGGACGCCCCCCTCTCCCGCGCCCAGGCCGCTGATCTTGAGAAGCGGCGCCCCGAGTTTGATGCAGGCCTGGGAGCGTTCGTGGAATTCCATGATAAGTTCCAGAATGCGGACCTGCTTCGCGGGAACGCAGTACATGTCTACTTCGTCAAACGAATTCTGCTGCAAAAAGCCGTTTTTGATAATATCCGCGATGAGCAGCACCAGCCGCTGATCGTCGGGAAGCGCGTCCGGCCCGATAAGGCGCACAATTTCCGCCAGGCGCTGCTCTTTCTTGAGGAGGTCGAGGGCGCTCTGCCGGGCCCCGGCCCACCGGGAATTTACCTTTTCCCACCAGGCCTTTAGTTCGTCGGCGTACTCCGAATAGCTGTCGATCCAGCTTATGGCCGGATAGTGCCGGGCGTTGGCAAGGTCCCGGTCCAGGGCCCAAAAACAGCGGATAAAACGTTTGGTGTGCTGGGTAACCGGCTCCGAAAAGTCGCCGCCCGGAGGCGACACCGCCCCGATGATCGACACCGAACCCTCGCCTCCCGAAAGAGTCCGCACACGGCCCGCGCGTTCGTAGAATTCCGCAAGCCGCGTCGGCAGGTACGCGGGGAAGCCTTCCTCGGCGGGCATCTCCTCCATACGGCCGGAAAGTTCCCGCAGGGCTTCGGCCCAGCGGCTTGTGGAGTCGGCCATAATCGCCACGTGGAAGCCCATGTCCCGGTAGAATTCCGCCAGGGTTACGCCGGTGTAGATCGACACTTCCCGCGCGGCAACCGGCATATTGCTGGTATTGGCGATAAGTATGGTGCGCTCCATAAGGGAACGGCCCGTGCGGGGATCGGTAAGGCGCGGAAAATCGGTGAGTACGTCGGTCATCTCGTTGCCGCGCTCCCCGCAGCCTATGTAGATGATAACGCCCGCATCGCACCACTTGGCCACGGCGTGCTGGGCCATGGTCTTGCCGGTGCCGAAACCGCCGGGGATGGCCGCGGTCCCGCCCTTGGAAAGCGGGAAAAACACGTCGATTACCCGCTGTCCGGTTACCAGCGGCTCGTCCGGGGAAAGCCGTTCCGCGGCGGGCCGGGGAATACGCACCGGCCACCACTGGGCCACCGGTATTTCCTCCCCCGCGTCCGTCCTCGCGGCAATACTGCTGATGGTCACTTCCCCGGCGGGCAGCAATTCCGTAATGTTCTTCCCTTTAATTCCGGGGGGCGCCATGATCTTGCAGTTAATACTCTCGGTCTCTTTTACCGTCCCCAGGACCATGCCCGGCGACAATTTTGCCTTTCCCTCTTTCGACAGCTTTTCCGCAAGCTCCCCGTCCGGCACAAAGGGCCACCTCTTCTCCGTTTCAAGCGGTTCGCCCCGGGAACCGGCTTCCATAAAGGCGCCCGACTGCTCGAACAGGGCCCGGAGGGGCCGCTGAATGCCGTCGTAAATTGTGCCGATAAGCCCCGGCCCCAGAAGCGCCGAAAGGGGCCGTCCGGTGGACACGGCCCGCGCCCCGATCTGAAGCCCCGTATCGTCTTCGTAGACCTGGATCACCGCCTCGTCCCTTTCCAGCCGGATAATCTCGCCGATGATCCGCTTTTCCCCGACCTCAACCACGTCAAAGAGTCCCGCTTCTCCAAGCCCGGTGGCCCGGACTATGGGGCCGGAAATCCGCCTGATACGGCCCTCCGCGCTTTGCCGCGCCTCCTGTAAACGGCCGCTAGGCATCGAGGGCCTCCTCGCCAAGCAGGGCGGCCGCAAGTTCCCCCCGTTTTTCGGAAAGCAGGGTTTCCACGGCGGCATCGGCGGAAACGGAGACCCTCACCGCCCCGGAATCGGCCACAATACCGGGAAAACTGCCCGCACGAAGGTACGCGGCGTCCCCCTCCTCCAGACTGAAGCCGCCGCCCGGAAAAGCCTCCTTCAAAAGACCCTCCGCCTCTTCCCGGGAAAGAAAACGGTAGATCACCGTAAGCCCGGGCTTGCCGCGCGCGGAATCCCCCGCTTCTCCGTCCTCAAGCTCCGCCGATCGTTCGCGAAGTTCCCGGGCCAAAATGCCGAGCAGTTTTTCCCGGTCAAGGCCCTCGAGGTAAGAGGCGGCCGCCTCGTGGAGCAGGCGGTCTATCCTTTCAAGGGCAAGCCGCCGCCGGTCAAGCGGCAGATGCGCCATTATTTCCACACGGCCCACTTCAAGCCGTTCCTCAAAGCGCCGGTTAAGTTCCGCCAGGGCCTTTTGTGTTTTCTTTTCCCAGGCCTTATCCGACGCGGCGGCATCTTCGTCAACCGCCTTAAGGATACGCTGCGCCTTTCGCCGGGCGTCTTCGAGTATCTCCCTGTCTAAAACTTCGGTAGACTGTAATTCTTCCATATCAATCCGTAAACTTTTGTCATCGTAATTCTAAGATAAGGGGGGGCCTGTTACCGTACGGGCGATCCCGGGTGTCCACAGGCCCTGTCCGGCCCCCCTACGCTCCAAAGGTTTTTGCTCCACAAACGAACGCAAAAACGCTTTTCCGCTACCCCCCACACCGGCAAAGCGACCGGTTACCCCATGCTTAAACATGTATTCCGATAGCCTCCCGAATGGAGTCCACCAGGGTCTTGCGGCCCTCAAGCCGGCCCATAGTACCGGGTATTTCCACTACCAGGGGGTAATGCCCGGAAAGCTGCCACTGGGTAAGATCGTTTCCCAGCCAGTCCGCGGTTTCTTCGGTCAGGATCAGTACCCGGCAGCTTTCCGCGCCGGGCAGAAAAGCGCCGGCCGTCTCGTCCCAGCCCTGGGTAATCTTGAGAAACGCGGCCCTGGTATCATCGGGACCCCGGACAGAGACGCCGTCAATCCCCACAAAGCGGAAAGCGGTCAACAGCTCGGGATCGCCGATAAAAAAATAATCCATAACAGCTCAATTAGAAATGGGAATGTAGAAATGAGGAGTTATCTTACTTAGACTAAAATGCCTAATCACCTCACGTTACGTCCTAATTCCTCACCCCCAACTTCTCCCCCTAACTCCTCACTCTTTACAAAACCATGATGAGCAGGGCGACCAGAAAGCCCCACAGACAGATGCCCTCCGCAAGACCCGCGTAGGGCAGCGCCTTGCCGGAAAGTTCCGGGTTTTCACTCATGGCGCCCATGGCCGCGGTCCCGATCTGGCCGACGGCGATACCGCCCGCGATGCAGGAGATACCCACGGCCAGGGCCGCGGCGAAGTATTTCCAAACCGCGGTTCCGCCGGCCGAAGCCGCGGCCTCGGCCTCCTGCGCGAACAGCGGGGCGGCGGAAAAGAACAGCGTTACCGCCGCGATACTCAACAGAATTACTACACGTTTCATTGCGACTCTCCCTTGCGGAAACGAAAGGGTTTAAATTCCACCCCGGTTTCCGTAAAAAACTTGCTAAAAAATTCATAATATTGAAGACGTACTACCTGAATGGCGACGATCATTCCCTCAAGAACAATAATAAGCGTGTTACCCGCGATCATGATGATCAGGGCAAGGGCGGGCCCCACCGGAAGGTCCACGACCATTTCCGTCAGCGTAAAAATAATAAACGAGAGTACCGCGTGCGACAGCGCGAAGGCCCCCACCCGCAGGAAGCTTACCGTATTGGACACGTAGGTGGAAGCCGTTTCCAGCACCTCTACCAGGGCCTCCATGATGAAAACCATGAACCCGTCCGGCAGGATGGGCCTTTCCCGGACGACAACGCGCCAGATCACCGGGCCAAAGAAAATACAGAATACGGGAAAGAGGAGTCCCGCCAGATCAAACCACCCGAATCTTCCGCCCAGCATGATGCGTACCGCGATGAAGACGGCGTACCAGAAAAGCAGGAGACCTGCCAGTCCTGTCTTTGAAAAAAAGGCCTTCTCGTATTTGCGCATCGTAACAAGATTCGCGATATTCACCAGAAGCCCGATAGAGTTGAGTATTATCCCCACGGAAATGGTAAAGCCGAAAAAGTAAAAGAGTTTGATGATATTCCCCTTTTCGGGCATAAGGTGGAGTATCGCGCGGGGGGGCTCGCCCGGAATATCAAAGAGGCGCATAAAGAAGCCCGTTACCGCCTGTGTGGGCGCGGCAAGCCACCCCGCGTTGGTGAATACCTCGCCGGTCAAAAGGCCCATTGCCATGGAAGCGATCCCTACGGCGACAAGCGGGGTGGAATATTTGCGGAAATTTTTAAGGAATTTCGGCCCTTTCCTGCCGGTAAGCAGCCCCAGGAGGAAAAGCACAAAACCCTGCCCCAGATCGCCGAACATGATGCCGAAAAGCACGGCGAAAGAAACGGCCACAAAGGGCGTAGGATCGATGGCGCCGTAAAGCGGCGCGCCGTAGGAGAAAACCACCTTTTCGAAGCCCCGCACAAAGGCCCCGTGTTCCAGCGAGACCGGCACCTTTTCCCGCCCCTCCCGTACATCAGGAATCTCCTCGGGCAGAAAGGTCCGTATCGCGGCCCGGCCCTCCGTTATTTCCCCAAGGGTTTTGGCGATCTCTCCCACCTGATCCGCGGGGGCCCAGCCGGAAAGCTGGTAGGCGCTTTGGGTGGAGCGCAGCCTTCCCTTGAGCCGCTCAACCTGGCTTGCCATAAGGTACGATCCGGTAAGCCGCCGCAGGACCGGGCCGTATTCATCCTTAAGCCGCTTCTTCTCCTCCCCGATTTTCGCCAGCGCCCCGTCAATACTCGAAAGCCGTTCTTCCAGCCCCGACAGTAATTCCGTGGGAACGCCCTTGTAGCCTTCGGGGATGGTAATGGGCGTAAAGGAGTATTTTTTCAGTTCCGAATCCAGGGCAAAGCGCCCCTTCCGGGAAGCGGCGGCCAAAATACGGTCCCCCGCGGCGGCATTCTGGCCGTCTTCATTCGCGGCGGGCCCCAGGGGAATAATCACCGCCCGGTCTCCCAGAGTTTCCCGAAGACCGGCCTGCCTTTTCGGGTCAAGCCGGCCGACCCGCAACGTAAGGTAGGAGAGCTGATCCAGATCGGCAAACGGCGCGTTGAGGTTTTCAAAGGCCCTTGCCTCGGCAAACGCCTCCCCAACCCGCTTCCTTTCCTGACGCTGTTCGTTTTCCCGGGCACTCAGGGCGCCGGTTCCCGCGCCGATATGGCCGGCCAGGGCGTCGTCCGCCGCCGTGGGAAGCGCCGTATCTTCCAGCGGTTCTTCGGGCAGTTCAACGCCCAGGTACCCCGCCGAAGTTTTAAGCGATTCAAGGTTATCCAGAATATGCTGGAAAACTTCGGTCTCCCCGGCCCAGGTTTCATCCGCATGCGCGGCGCCCGTTTCACCGGAAAGGTGAAGCACCGCCCGGCCGCCCAGGTATTCGATCACCCGGTCGGCGTCCCTGGCGAGTATCGTCATTTCGATCTGCTTCATCTTGCGGGGGCGTATCATGGGGCTCTGCCCCCTGTTCGGTTTAACCGCACGGCCATGCGGCCGCACGGGAATATCCTGGAGCCTCCCCGGCCCGGTTGTACGGCGGTCGTGCGGTTACACCGAATCATGGCCGTCATGCTTGAAGCTCCAGCAGGGAAAATACATCCCTGCTCGTGATACCCAAACCCAGCCCCTCGGCCACGCTGGTAAGCAGGTCTTCCTCGTACTGTTTAAGTTTGATAAAGCAGGCGGGCGTATCTATGGAAACGGGCCGTCTGCGGAAATAAAGCCGGGCCATCCGGTAAAGATAGGCCGAAGCCGCGTTCTGAAAGTAACGGGGATCCGCGGTCCAGTGCTCGTCCGGGGTTTCCCTGTTCAGGAATCCGCTGCGCGGCCATTTTTCCCAGGCCGGCCGGGTATCCAGGGGCAGTTCCAGAGAATCGAGGGCGTCCCGCGCCAGGGACTGTCCCTTCCGCCTTTCGATAAACACCAGGTGTTCCTTAACATCCTCCGCCTCCATGCGGTAATAGGTGCGGAGCCGAAGCGCCCATACCACATTACGCAGGGAAATCTCCTCCTCCAGAATCTTCCCGATTCCGTCCCTGTCGTATTTCGGAAGCCTGAAAAGATCCTTCCAAAGCGCGGTATAGTAATGGCGGTCGAGTTTTGCCTGCATACGGATACTGTCGATTTCGCCGTCCGGCGCGGCCCCGTTTTCCGAAACCGGCCCCCGCGCGCCGGATGTCCCCCCGTCCGTATCCTTCAGGAGGAAATCGAACTCGGTATTTACCAGCATGGCCTTAAGATCCGGGTAGGCCTCGAAATGAACCGTGCTGAATCGTTCCAGAGGCGTCCGTCCGGGCGCCCCCCGCTCGCCCCCGGCGAGGGCAATCAGGGCGCTTTTCAAGTCGGCGTATTCGTAGACGCGCAACAGCCGTACCAGAAGTTCCGGGGGGTTTTTGTACACATTGACGATGTTGAGTATCTGCTTTACCGAACGGCCCAGGATTCGCCTTTCCAGGTCCACGAGGAGTTCCCGTTCGGGCAGGTCCCGGAAGCTGTCCGGAAAAACCAGCCGGTCAAGTTCCGAAAGCCGGCTTACGGAGGCCAATTGCGGGGTACGTTTTCCCAGGAAGGATCTGCCGATGATCCCGCAGGTCTTGGCGTAAACGTAGGCCCGTTCTCCCCTTCCCGCCATACCTAACGATCCTTTCCCAGGAAGCTATCCAGGAGACGGCAGAATTCGGCGTAATCCGGCTTGCGATCATCAAGACCCAGACGGTATTCATCAAGTCGCTTGTTGTACTCGTCTTTAATGGCCTCAAGCTCGCTTTCGTAACGGCTGTCCAGGAGGGCCGCTTCCCTGGTGTACCGCTCCTCATAACGGGCCCTGTTCTGCTTTTCCGTTTCGGCAGTACGGCGATCCGCCTCGGCCTGGGCATCGTTGACAAGGGACTGGGCATCGGCCTCCACATCCAAAAGATGCCGGAGTATATCCTGATCGGGATCGTCCTCCCCAAAAGCCTCCCCCGGAGAAAACCGCGGCTCCGAATCCCCGGCGGGCAGCGTATCAAGGCCCTTTTTCCCTTTGGCAATGCCGATCATAACAAACTTCCCTGAAACAGGCACATAAACGCAAACACCGGACAGTCTCCAAAAACAGCGCTTCTAGTGAGTAGCGGCGGTCAGTATGTCTTCGTACTTTTTAATAATTTCGCAGGCATCCTGGGCGCCTGACTGAAGGGCCAGCTCCGTATAAAACTGGGGATCATCCAGCAGCGCGGCCAGACGTTTGAGGAGCCGCAGGTGGGTTTCGCTGTCCTTTTCCGGGGCCAGTATTAAAAAAAGGAGGTGTACAGGATTTCCGTCCAGGGCATCGTAATCGATCCCCTTTCTTGAAATTCCCAACACCCCGCAGACCTGGTCTACCGCGTTGGTCTTGCCATGCGGAATGGCGATACCCTTCTTGATTCCGGTGGACATCTTGGCCTCCCGCTCCTGAATCGCCTTGAGGATCGGCTGCCTGGCCTTTATCCCGGACGCATTACAGAAATGATCCACCAATTCCTCGAAGACCTCGTCTTTGTCTTCGGCCTCCAGATTAACTTTTATAAATTCCGGCCTGTATACATCTTTCAGGAACATCCGAATTACCCCCAGGTAC
>JAITLF010000397.1 GCA_031278025.1 Treponema sp. | reverse complement strand
AAAAACTTCCTGCACGCGATAAAGCCCAACACCAAGGCGCTGTTCTTCGAGACCATCGGCAACCCCAACGCCAGCGTCGTTGACATCGAGGAAATCGTCGCAATCGCCCACGGGCATGGCATCCCGGTCATCGTTGACAGCACCTTTGCCACGCCCTACCTGTTAAGGCCCATAGACTACGGCGTTGACATCGTGGTGCATAGCGCGACCAAGTTCATCGGCGGCCACGGCACCTCCATAGGCGGCGTCATCGTGGACGGCGGCAAGTTCGACTGGGCCCAGAACGACAAGTTCCCCGGCCTTTCCCGGCCCAATCCCAGCTATCACGACCTCGTGTTCACCGACGCGGTGGGGAATCTCGCCTATATCATCAAGGCGCGCACCACCCTGCTCCGCGACACCGGCGCGGCCCTGTCCCCCTTCAACGCGTTCCTGTTCCTTCAGGGACTTGAGACGCTGTCCCTGCGGGTCGAGCGCCACGTGGAGAACACGCTGAAGGTAGTAGACTTCCTGAAGAACCACCCCCAGGTTGAAAGGGTGAATCACCCCGCGCTCCCCGGCCACCGGGACCACCAATTCTACAACCGCTACTTCCCGCGCGGCGGCGCGTCGATTTTTACGTTTGAACTTGCAGGCAGCGCGGAAAAGGCGAAAACATTTACCGAGGAGCTGAACCTGTTCTCGCTCCTTGCCAATGTTGCGGATGTTAAATCCCTCGTGATACATCCCGCTTCCACCACCCACTCCCAGCTCAGCGAGGCGGAACTTCTGGAACAGGGCATCAAACCCAACACGATCCGCCTTTCCATCGGCACCGAGCATATCGACGACATCATTGACGACCTGACGCAGGGCTTTGAGGCGGTGAAGTAGGCGCGGGTAATCCCAACACCAGGGCTGTTTCAAAATAAAGTTTTGGAACAGCCTTTTAGCCTCACCGCGCTTTTCCGGATAGCCGTGTCAGGTACGCTCTTTTTGGACAATTCACGCTATTAAATTAAAAAGTATTTCTATCAGATGATGATATTAGTCATAGTACAAAAAAAAATCCTTGCAAAATCTTTGATTCCACGAGTATCCTAATTGGCAACATCATAATTGCTGACAAAAAATTTAATATTAAGAGGAGACGGCAACATGATTTGTATCGTTATTTTCACCGAAAAGGACTCCGACCAATACACAAAATTTATAGCCGCACAATCGGATATTGCTATCGTGGCGAAGGGAGAGGACGGATATGATGCGCTCAATCGGATACCCCGCTTAAAACCGGATATAGCGCTGCTTGACGAAATGCTGCCGCTGGTGGACAGCGCGGAATTTACCATGATGCTTAGATGCCGGTCGCCCAATACACGGATAATCATCCTTGCCACAGCCCAAAACCATCGGGTTCTCAAGGCCATCGGTTATGGAGCTTCGGGCTATCTCCTCAAGAATATCAGTCAAGATCAATTTATCGCCGGGATCAAAACGGTTCATCACGGGGGATGCCTTATGACCCAAGAAATTGCAGCGAAGGCATTCAAGATGTTTCCGGACGCGAACCGGGACATTCCTAAGATAACTGCGCTGCCTATCCGGAAGGAACCGCCTTTCCCCCGGCACTCCAATCTTTCCCGGCGGGAAACGCATATAATCCGCTGCATATCCAAAGGTTTTTCCAACCGGGAAATCGGCGAGCACCTTACCCTTAAAGAAGGCACGGTCCGCAACTATATCACCGCGATTCTTGAAAAAACCGGCCTGAAAAACCGGACCCAAATAGCGATTTTCGCCTATAACGCCGGACTCCTAGAGGAACCCGAACAGCGGCTATCCGGATGAAGGTACGGCAGTATCCCAGGGGGGCGAAAGTCCATATTTGCTGTATTTGACCAAAGGGAAATCCTTTGGGAATACATCGGCGTCGTTCCAAGAGAAGGCTATACCCGGCTGTTCCCCCTCCCTGGCCGCTGTTTTACCCGGTCTGTTCTCCGGCGCGGACAGAACTATCCCCCAAACCAGGGCGTCTTATCGGCCAGGCGTCAGGATGCTTCTTCTTTTAACGGGCGCAGCGATGTTCCGCACCGGCCCTGCCGTATATTCATATCAAATCAGGCGTTTGGGCCGTGTTCCCCCAATTCCACCGACCGCTTCCATGCGGCCTGTACCGCGTTCATGACCGTACCCCGGAACGCGCCGTTTTCCAGGGCCGCGACACCGGCTATCGTGGTTCCTCCAGGGGAGGCAACCATGTCTTTGAGTTCCCCCGGATGGCGTCCGCTTCCCATAACCAGGGCAGCCGTTCCTCCTACGGTTTGGGCGGCCAGGCGCAGGGCCGTGTTACGGGGAAGGCCGGCCAGGACGCCGCCGTCCGCCAGGGCCTCGATGAAGAGGCAGACAAAGGCGGGCCCCGATCCGGAAAGGCCGGTTACCGCGTCCAGGTACTCCTCCGCCAGGCGGTCCACCATTCCCGCGGCGGAAAGAAGCTTTTCCAGCTCCGCGGCTTTGCCCTCAGGCGTTTCCGGGGAGACGGTCATGGCGATGGCCCCCTGGGAGACGAGGGCCGGCGTGTTGGGCATGATGCGTACCAGCGGGACCGGCGCTCCCAAAAGAGCGTGTATCTTTGCCAGGGAAAAGCCCGCCGCCAGGGAAACGAGGACCGGGGGATTGCCGTGGGCAAGGCGCGCCGTGAGGACCGGGGCGATTTCTTCAAGGACGGCGGGAAGGTCCTGGGGCTTTACCGCGAGAAAGACAAAGTCCCCTTTCGCGGCGGCTTCGGCGTTGGATGCGTAGACCGAAGCGCCCAGGGCGCAGGCGGCGGCCTGGGCCTTAGCCATGTCCACGTCGGTAAAGCCGAGGATGATGCCTGGGATTTTCGCGGCGCTTTTCATGAGGGCGCCGCCCATGTTGCCGCTGCCTATACAAACGATGGTTGTGTTCATGGGAACAAGTAAACCACACCGCCGATACCTTCGGCAATGCAGCCCGCGGGGTGCGGGGTATCCCTACTGGCGGAGCCTCTCCTGCGCTTTGAGTACCTTCTCAAGGGGCAGGGGATCGGTGCGGGTGGGGGCGCAGGGCCGCCCGTCCGCGTCCCGGATGGAAAGCCCGCCATTGCCGATGGCCTGCGCCGCCTCCCGGATGGGGAAACTCCCCGTCTCCAGGTACCGGGCGATCACCGGGGCAATGGCCGCGGAAGCGGCTTCCACCGCCCCGGCGTAGACCTCCGGAAACGAGCGGCGATCCTCCCGGCTCTCCCCGGCAGGGTAAAACCAGGGGGCCTTCTTCAGGTTGAGGAAATCAATCCCCCCCGCGAAATCCCGGGTGAGTTTTTCGGGATACACATAGGCCAGCATCGCCGCCATAGCCGGGCAGGGAGGGGCTTCCCGCGGGACGGCAAGGGCGGTCCGGCGGGGGGCGGTTTCCCGGTAAAACCGCGCGCAGTCGGCAAAAACATTATCCATACGGATTCGGAGTTTACCGTCCTTGCCTGCCCGCTCCGGGAAGGCCAGAATCAAGGCCCGCACCAGGAGATCCTTGAGGCCCGCGGGAGGATTCCCGCACACATCCGCCAACAGTCCCTCCTGATCCCAATCCGCGCCGCCTTCGCCCCGCAGGTGTTCCAGCATACAGACATCAAGGATGCGTTCAAAAAAGGCGTGTAACCGGGCAGGCCGGCAGGCTTCATCATTTGCGGGAGATACCCTCACCGACTTATACACGATATACGGATGCGCCTGGCGATCGAGGATGGCGTGGGTCATGAAACCCAGGGCATAGACGCCCAGGGCGGAAATCCCCGTGTCCCACCTTCCCCGGCAGAGGGCTTCCGCATCCGGGGGCATGTCCGGCAGCCCCAGTTTAAGAAGCCCCGCGGTAAAGATACCGGCCCCCCGGCGGTGGAGCAGGGTTCCGTATTCCAGCCCCACGGGGCGGGTCATTTGGCTGTGGTAGAAAATATCCGGCCCCTGGCAGCCCAGGACAAAGGCGGTTCGGTAACGGCCCTGTATTTTTTCCAGGGCCTTACCGGCCACGATGCCCAGATGGGGCCCCAGACCCCGGTAAATCGCCATGACAACATCTTCCCCAAACAGGGTATGCAGAATTTGCGACGGCATCCTACGGGCAATTACTTCGCGCTCAGGGCCGCCAGGGTGATGTAATTATAGGGCTGGTTGAAGTGGGGCAGGAAAAAGATATCCAGCAGCTTCAACGCGTCTATCGTTTTCTTTTCTTCAATAGCAAGGGAGAACATATGGATGCCCATAGAAATATCCTGATAAGAGGCCATCTGCGCGCCCAGAATACGGCGGCTGTCCTTGTCATAGACGATGCGGATCTTCACCCGGTGGTTGTCCTCCTTAATGAAAAGCGGCTTTTGCGTGTCTTCGAACTGGGTGTAGAGGGGAGTAAAACCCGCCTTTTCCGCGGCTTTAAGATTGAGCCCCGTGGACACCATCTTGTAGCCGTAGATGCAGATGCCGTTGGACCCCTGTACGCCCGGCGACTCAAGGCCGGTTCCGCAGGCGTTGTGGCCGGCAACCACGCCGCTCCGTACCGCGTTGGTTGCCAGGGCGATGTACGCGGGAGCTTCCAGGGCGTTGCTATAGACGGTGGCGCAGTCGCCGATGGCGTATACGCCGGGCCGGCTGGTTTCCTGCCTGCGGTTGACCTTGTACGCGCCGTTGGCGAAGAGTTCCAGGTCCTTGCCGGCCAGGGCGGTGTTGGGCTTAAAGCCGATAGCCATGATAACCATGTCCACCGGGTATTCGCCCTTATTGGTCCTGATGCCCCTAACCCTGGTATCCCCGGTAACTTCCCGGACCATTTCGGAATAATGAAGGCTTACGCCGTTGTCCGCAAGCACCGCGTCCATATCCCGGCTGAACCAGTCATCATAGTAGCTGGCAAGGCAGGTATCCAGCGCCTCGAAAAGCAGGGCCTCCTTACCCCGGCGGCGAACCGCCTCGACCATTTCCACGCCTATGTAGCCCGCGCCGATAATCGCGACCCGTTTGATGTCCGGTTCGTTCAGCAGCGCGTCGATCTTCTGTCCATCCTGAAAGAGCTTGACGGATTCGACATTGGGCAGGTCCAGGCCCGGAATCGGGGGTATGATAGGCAGGGAACCGGTGGCCAGGATCAGCGTATCGTAGGTATCGGTAATTTCGCTTCCATCTTTTCCCACCGCGTAAACCTTTTTGTTTTCAAAATCGATACGGCTTACCGGGCATTCCAGATGAACCGCTGCGTTTTTTGCCGAGAGAATCTCTCCAGACGAGTAAAACAGCGAATGGAAGTCATCAATTTGATGACCCACATAAAGGGCGGTACCGCAGCCCAGGTAGCTGATATTGGTATTCCCGTCGAAAATCACGAGGGTATTTTCCGGATAATTATCCAGGATGGTGGTGGCCGCCGCGGTTCCCGCATGATTTGCCCCGATCAAAATAATTTTGCTCATACATTTTTTCCTTTCTTTATGGTGAGATTGATGCAAATTTACGTGATACCACCGATAAAATACAAGACTCCCGCCGCACCCCGCGGGGAGCAGGGAGAAGCCCGCGAGGTTCGGGCGGCGTACCTGGGTCTGGAACCTCTAGACCCAGGTCTGGAACCTCTAGACCCAGGTCTGGAACTTCTAGACCCAGGTCTGGAACTTCAAGACCCAGGTCTGGAACTTCAAGACCCAGGTCTG
>JAITLF010000339.1 GCA_031278025.1 Treponema sp. | reverse complement strand
AGAAGGGGGAGGGGGTGGGTGCGCTAGAAACGAATGGGGGGGGGGGGGTAACTTATTGCCCGTTTTTCGCAACGGGGGGGCCGGCATTTTAACCTATCAATCATCATTCGCTCCTCTGGTACTAATATACTCCAAACCCTCGAAAAAACAATCCCTTTGAGGGGTTTGGGGGCCTTCGGACCCTTAGGACCCTGGGTCCTTTGGACACGTGGGGGCAGACGGTGTAAAACTGGTGGTGATGCAGAAAGTATGCTAAAAAAGGCAATATGGCGGGAAGACGGTAAAATGGAACTATGCAAATAACCATCACCATCAACTATGGCCAGGTGTGACTTATCATATTTTCTGCATCACCACCTGCACTTCTTTTACAGCCCCACTCTATTTATGAGCGAAGCGCAACAATCGTTTAATATCGGCGCCATTTACCGGCAGAATGTGAACAATAACCAGCGATACTATAGTTAATTTTTGTAGCTGCCAATTGACATCTACCCTCCCAAACCCTTACTATGAATAACATGATGGGTAATGTGTTTTTAACCGATGTTGATTTTGGATTATATCGAACTCTTATTTATAATGAGAGTGGTATCCATTTTACTTCAACCAACCGGTCTATCCTGGAAAGCAGACTCAAGGAGCGGCTTAGGGAAAAAAGCCTTAATTCGGTTAAAACTTATTTTTCAACGATTTCAAAAGATAAGGAAGAACTAAAGAGTTTTCTTGACTCCATTACCACAAATTTGACTCGTTTTTTCCGGAATCAGGCTCATTTTGACGCGTTGGAACATTTTGTCGTGCCGGAATTGTTGAAAAACAGGAAGGGATGCGCCAGTACAACTCTGAAGATTTGGAGCGCCGGCTGCTCCACCGGTGAGGAACCCTATACCATAGCCATGCTGATGAGTGAAATTCTGCCGCCGTCTTGGAAGTACGAGATTGTAGCCAGCGATATCAGCCTTAAATGCCTTTTGACGGCCAAAGAAGGATTTTATGCGGACAATCGTATCAGTGGTATTCCCAGTGCCTATCTTAAAAGGTATTTTGACAGAATAGAAGGCGGTTATAAGGTTCGCCCGGGTATTATGTCCAAAATCAGGTTTGACTACCATAATCTGAAAAATGATTCAGGGCTCAGAAATCTTGATATCGTATTCTGCCGCAATGTAATCATTTATTTTGATGAAGCCGCGCAGAACGGGGTGATAAACCGTTTCTGGGATTCCATGGCACCCAAGTCGTTCCTGTTTATTGGACATTCCGAATCCCTTTTCGGGATGGATACCAAATTCGAGTTTGTTAAGACCCAATGGGCAACGTTTTACCGGAAATTTATATAACTGCGGTAGGCCGTATACGGTTAAGGAGAGTATATTGTGGCAGATGAAATATCAGTCCTGATTGTCGACGATTCGGCGCTGATGCGTAACCTTATTGGTCACATGGTAGAATCAACCCCCGGACTGGTAATTGCGGATAAGGCAATGAACGGGCGTTTTGCCTTGCAGAAGATACCCCGAATCAACCCGGATGTCATAGTCTTGGATCTTGAAATGCCGGAAATGAACGGTATTGATTTTCTTAAAGAGCGGAAAAATCGCGGTATTTTCATTCCGGTCATTATTCTCTCTTCTATCGCCCGGCGAGGGGCGGAAATCACCATGGAAGCCTTGACTCTGGGGGCCAGCGATTTTATTATGAAACCTTCCGGTTCAGTGTCGGAGGATCTGACTTCCGTAAAGCATAATTTGACCAATCTGCTCCTGGTCTATGGTAGTCAATACCGGCGTAGTCAGGGGAAGAAAATTTCCGCTCCGTCTTCATCTTTTCCGGCGGGCGTCCCTAAAAAACCGGAGGGCACCTTAGCGGACATAGGTGGACATGTGAAAGCGTCTGCCAGCGCTACACCGCCGGTTCCCCTGCGGAAGCTCGGAAAGACCGAGATTATTGCCATTGGCATTTCTACCGGCGGTCCTGACGCTCTGCGGACGGTCTTTGCCAACCTGGACAAGGATTTGACCGTTCCTATAGTTGTCGTCCAGCACATGCCCCCGGGGTTCACCGCAGAATTTGCCAGAAGCCTTGACCGGCTTTGTCCCTTGGAAGTCAAGGAAGCGGAAGACGGCGATCTTATCCGCCCCGGACGTGTTCTTATCGCACAGGGAAACAAACACCTTGAAGTTGAGCGGAAGTCTCTTGCGGCGATCGCCCACTTGTCGGACGGTCCGCCGGTAAGCGGCCATCGCCCGTCTGCGGACGTACTCTTCGCTTCAGTGGCCAAAGCCTACGGTAATCACGCTTTAGGGGTCATCATGACCGGCATGGGCCGGGATGGCGCTGAACAGTTGGGAGCTATTTACCAGGAAGGGGGGATGACCCTGGGTCAGGATGAGAAGAGCGCTGTGGTATACGGTATGCCCCGAGTTGCCTTCGAACTGGGCCATGTGCAGGAACAGGTTTCCCTGCAAAACATGGCCAGCCGAATCTGTACCATTGCAAAAACCCCCCGACAGTAACTTGTCCTTCGTCTTGTTTGCGGGGACCTAAGAGCCAGTTGCATTTGTGGATTTTTGTCCTAAAATCACAAGCTCCGCACCATAACTAACTAAACCGGCCCTTTTAGGTTTTCTTCTTTGACACGCCAGCGGCCGTCGATTTTTTCGAATTGCGATCCCGAAAGGCGGAGAAAACGTCCGTCTTCGCAGGTCAGCGCCACCGTTCCGCTTATCACATTTGCTTCCTGTACCTTCCATATCGAACCATCATAGTTGATTTTACACCCTTCTTGGGGGACGAGTTTCCGTTGTTCACTGTAGAAAGCATGTTCATAGGCCAGGCAGCAGAGAAGCCTCCCGCACATGCCGGATATTTTCATAGAATTCAGGGACAAGTTCTGGTCTTTTGCCATCTTGATAGAAACAGGTTTCAATTTGTCCGAAATCGTATGACAGCAGTATCCCCTGCCACAAACCCCTATGCCGCTGACAACCCGGGCTTCGTCTCTGACCCCTATCTGCCGCAGCTCTATACGGGCCTTAAACACGCTTACCAGGCCCTTGACCAGGTTCCGAAAATCCACCCGTGAATCCGCCGTAAAAAAGAAAAGGATTTTCGGTTCGTCCAAAAGGTAATGAACAGAAACCAGCTTCATTTCCAGGTTGTGGGCTGCTATTTTTCGCTTGCAGATGCCAAAGGCTTCGGTTTCCAGTTCGTTATTAGCAGCTGCCTTTGCCAAGTCCTCCTCATCTGCGGGCCGCTCTATCCTGACAATCCCGGAATACCCCCGGATATCCGAACGCGGTAAGGGGCCTATGATCTGGGCAAGATCCCTGCCATAACGGGTAGGAACCAGAACCCGCCTGCCGCAGTGCAAAAAAATACCAGGGTAGGCCGCTAAAAAGGTTTCATTAGAATACGAAAGCCTCAGCCGGTATACCGGGGTCCCCGGCGACAGAGGTTCAAGGCTGTCCGTTGGTGTAACAATCACATCAGTCTGGGTTATACCCTCATCGCCGGTATCCTCCAGCGCGGAAATATCCTCTTCATTATCTTCCCGTGATATATCATAGTCATCGGCATCACTCATAACACTTCCTCCTTTTTTATTAGAGACGCCGCCGCCCGGCACCGTCAATGCAATAAATCGATAAGGATCCCGGCGATTTCATTTATTCGCGCCAATAGTTCAAGTTGAGATGTCTGACCCGCCAGGATTCCCGTCGCTAATTGTTCCAGTTTCCGATCCACCACCTGTATCAGATGAAAGCCGGTACGGCCTTTCGCTGCGTCACTTCCCCGCTGCCCCTTAAATCCGGGCTTTAAATAGTTGGGAATGCCGGTTTGTTTTTCCACAGCATACCCGTTTTCAACTACGTAATGAATAAAACCCCGTACCGCCTGCTTATACCGCCTGATTTCTTCCGGAAACGGACGGGTTTTCAGGGCATCACCGGCGCTGTGCACATCGTCCAGCAATTCCTGAAGGACCTCTTCCGAGGCGGTCTCGGACGGCAATGGTCCGGCGGCCTCCCGAACCGTTTCTTCTAAAACATCGAAAAAACGCGGCTTTGGGGAAGAGCCTACCGCAGGCTTTCCCTGGATTTTGTTCTTAAGGGGATCCTTCTTTTTTGTCTCATTTCGGACATTGGCATAAGAGGCAGGGTTTAGAAACACCGTATCGGAGAAATCAATCTTGGCCATAACTTTCCCCGTGCAGGGAAAAAGCGGCGTTTACCTCAAAAACCGGGTCTCCACCGGCAATCGCCGATTTTACCCTTTGAGTATCCTGGGATTCTCTTACGGCCTGATTCCAGGTGTCTTCATTCGGGCAGACCATCACCCTGCCCTGGATCAAACAACCTTCATCGACCCTGATCCGCCGGGTAATGATGTCCCCCACAACCAGGGCCGTAGCCAGGATGATAATCTGCTCGCTCGCCAGGATGTTCCCCAGGACCACGCCTCCAATGGTAACGGAAGTCCCGGAAACATTGCTTTTCATCCGTGCCTTTTCCCCTACAACAACCCGACCATTTGCGGACAAGTTGCCCCGCAGGCTACCGTCAACCCGGGTAAAACCGCCGGTTTCTACATCCCCGTAAACAGAAGAATTAGGGCCTATGATAGTATTGACTGAGAAATCATGCTTGCGATTGTGTCCCGCCATAGCTTCTCATTTAACGTCCGGTTCGGGCGTTTCCATTGCTTCCGGTTAAACTCCCGGAACGGACATTGAGGTATTTATACGGGTCAACCACATCCGAACCAATGTGGACTTCGTAGTGTAAATGAGGACCCGTAGATAGTCCGGTATTGCCGATATATCCGATAACCTCACCTTGCTGAACCCGCTGGCCTTTGGAAACCCGGAAGGAAAGCATGTGAGCATACCGGGTATAAAACCCATGTTTATGCTTGATGATGATGAAATTCCCAAAATCAGGGGAGTATTCCATGGTAACCACCTGGCCATCCGCAGTGGCGACAATGGGGTCCCCCTGCCGGTAGGTAGAAAGGTCTATCCCCTTATGTATGTAATACTGCCCGGTAAAAGGATTCTCGTTTTGACCGAAGTACATGGAAATATGCCCTATGCCGCCCTTGATGGGCCAAATATTGGGAATTTCCGTCAGCAGAGCGCTTTGAGAAGCCAGCAGGGTACCGATTTCCTTGACCGGTTCTACTGCGGAAGCCAGGTATTCCGTCAGACCACGAATGTCGTCTATTTCCTGGAGGGAACCATCGGCGGTTTCCCGGATATCGAAGAAGGAAGAAAGGTCCCCGGAAACGGCGGCGGAAGAAGGAAGTTCTACACCTAAAGAAGAAAGGGTTCCCGAAAGAGTAGCCTGAAATCCCTTAGTCTGCCTGAGGAGCCGGGCAATCTCATCCCGTAACTCATCAAGGCTGGCCTGGGTATTCTTTAAACGGTTGTCCTTGGCGGCTAACGCGCCCCGGGTTCCGCTATACGACGCCCCGTACCAGAAAAAAGCGCCCACTATACCCCCAAAAATCAGAAGAATCGTACAAAAGGAAAGGAATGAAACATGGAAGTTATAGACCTTTTTTTCCGAATGGGGGACCAAAACAATGGTATACCGCCGGGTTACCCCGTTTGCCAGCGCTTTGAAAAATAAAACTATCCCTTTAATAAAAGCGAGGAAGGCTTTTTTTGCCTTCAAAACGACAAAATTTTCCAAGCGTTTATATTCATGGACCGATGCCAAGTATGTACCTCTTCTTTATTATCGGGGTTAACACATTTTAGTGTAGGATTAAAATGAAAAAATGTCAACGTCCCGCATTGGCGCATTGAAAAACCGGCCAAATCACGGCAGACCATTTGCCGGTCCCCAACAAACCGGAAACGGCGCCGCCGTCAGGGAGTGCGTCGGCTGCGACCGCCAGGCGGGGGAAGCCCTCCGGGGCCGCCTTGCCGCGGACTGCCGCTCCCCGGTCCCCATCCCCTCAATTTCATCATCCCCGCCATGAAGCTTGAAAGCACGGGGAGGGCCGGCTCCAAAGCGATCAAAAAACAGGCCGGGCCCCGCAGCCCTTACCGGGTCCTTGCGGCGGCTCTGCGGGCTTTACACGCCGGTTCAGCTGCAACACCACCCGTAGCAAGGCCGTCCCTGCGCAGCGGCAGGCCGCTGCCCCTCAGACCCGTCCCCCGAAAGGGAACCGGCGGCTGGCGTTGTTTTTTGAAAAGTTATTGCCGGTAAACGTCAAATTTTGAGTATGTTAAAAAAAGGAGTTTTTTCACAATGACTGTTAGAATGGATAAATTGATAAAGGCCATTGCCACCGCGCTGGATATCGTGGAAGGCGAGCTTTTAGGGGCCAGTACCCACCACGGCAAGCGAATCGCATCCCTTTCCGCCGCCATGGGGCGGTATTTGGGGATGGACGATGCCGTCATACCGGGACTTACCGCCAGCGCCCTGCTTCACGACAGCGCCCTTACGGAGTATATCTTTTCGGAACGCCAGGGGGGCATGAATGATCCCGCCATGAAGTTGCATTGTACACGCGGCCAGGAGAATGCGGATGCCCTGCTGCTTCATGCGGATGCCAAAGATTTCGTCCTGTACCACCATGAACGGGCGGACGGCGGCGGCCCCTACGGGAAAAAGGCCGGCCAATACCCCCTGGGGGCCGAGATCATCCATATAGCGGATTCCATCGATGTGGCAAACCACTTGCAACGGCTGCCGGCGGCAAGACTTCCGGAAATACAACGGTACATTGTCGGAAACATTGGGCAGCAGTATATCGGCAGCGCTGCCGATGCAATGGTGAGCATCCTGGACGAAGAGATGCTGCTCTCCCTGCAGGACGACCGCATCATGGAAACCGCCGGCCGGTTTATCCCGTCCTGGACGCTGGACATCCAGGAAGCGGCCATCATGAACCTTGCCGGGCTTATCTCCCGGATCATCGACTATAAGTCAGTGTTTACCCAGCGTCATTCCACCCAGATCGCCAATAAAGCGTGGCTTATGGGCGGCTATTACGGCTACAACGCAACCGTGCGGACCCAGGTATATCTGGCCGCGGCCTTCCACGACATCGGCAAACTCGCGACGCCGGTGATGATCCTGGAAAAACCGGAAAGGCTGACGGATGAAGAGTTTCGCGCCATCCACGAGCATGCCCATATCACCCATGAATTGCTCAAGGATATTGAGGGCTTTGAGCAAATATGCGGCTGGGCTTCCAACCACCACGAAAAGCTGAATGGAACGGGGTATCCCTTTGGGAAAAAGGCGGATGAACTGGACTTTAATTCCCGCCTTATCGCCTGCCTTGACGTATATCAGGCGGTGAGTGAGGAACGGCCTTACCACCCCGGCCGGGATCATGCCGCCGCTATGGAAATCCTCCGCCGCATGGCGGATCAGGGCTGCCTGGACGCCGTGATTGTTAAGGACCTGGACGAAGCGATGGAGGAATATTCCGGCAGGGACACGCCGCCCCCGGTAGTGATGCGGTGATGGCCGGCGGCAGGGCGGGAGCTTTTTAAGCGGTCCGGGGGGTCCGGCGCGGTTTCAGGCGGTACTCCCCGGCAACGGGCGGCGGCGGCCATGAAAGGCCTTCCCCGCCCGCGCCGTTGCGGCGCGGGTCTTGCGCTTCGGGAAGCGGGTCTGCGATCAGGAAACCTGAGTTTGGCAACGCGGCAGGCAAGGGCCTGGGGCGCGCAAAAGTGTTTTTCCGGCGCGCAAAAGTGTTTTTGCGGCGCGCAAAAATGTTTTTGCGGCGCGCAAAAGTGTTTTTCCGGCGCGCAAAAGTGTTTTTCCGGCGCGCAAAAGTGTTTTTCCGGCGCGCAAAAGTGTTTTTCCGGCGCGCAAAAGTGTTTTTGTGCCGCGCAAAAGTGTTTTTGCGGCGCGCAAAAGCGGGTGTAGGGGTTGCAGGGAGAGGTTTGCGGGCGGTAAAGAGCGCTTAGGCGATCAAAAAAGGCAGGTCTGGCAGCGGCGGAGGCTCCTCCGGCGGCTCCGGAGAATGCGGGAAAGGTTAGGCCCTACTCCCGGTCGCTGCCAAGCATGCGCCCTATCCGCGCAAGCAGTTCTTCGGTATACCCGTGCAAGTCCGGGATTTCGTTTTTGGGAATTCTAAACCCGATGGCCCCGGGATGCCCCCCGCCGTTGGTGATGTTCAGCGCCGTAAGGACCGTCCGCAGATCGAAACCGGTGAAGGAAGTGCTCCTGCGCAGGCGGAACTGGATGAAATCCGACAGGGAAGGGTCGTCGTAATAGGCGGACAATCCCATCTTGCCGCTGTCTTCGGAAAGCCGATCCGCCGCGTATTTTGATACGTTGACGATTATCTCGTTGTCATACCGCCTGAACAGCTCTTCGCTTTTTTCCCTGTCCAGGGTGGCGGCGTGAACGGCAGGCGCCGTCTGCAGGTCCCGCGTCATTTCTTTGTAACACGCCGATTCCTGATCCGACAGGTTTTGAATGAGGTTGTAAATATCCAGCATGGAAGCGAGATTCTTGCTGCCCAGCTTGGTGGTCTGCGCAAGCATGTGCTCGAAAATAGAACTGAAGATATGATAATACCAGCGTTCCCGGCTTGATTTAAGGAACCGCCCCATCTGCGAATCCCCCACAATGCCGGTCAGAATCGCCAGGGCCAGATTCCTGGAGAAGAAGCCGGTTATGCCGTCCTGATCCTTTGCATGCAGCCGGGCCGCCATCTTCATGCAGAGGTATCCTATCAATTCGCCGGTGCTGGAAGCCTGGGAAATAAGGCAGTATCCTCGGTCCCCCGTGTACCGGGAGTTCGATCCCAGGTGATGATCCAATTCGATTTTCCGGATTGAAGGATCCGCGAACAGTTCGGAAATGCTGTCGTTCTTCATAAGCATGTCGGCGTTGGGGGTGTCGAGAATTACCAGGGTAGAAAACTTCCCCCTGAAATCCGTATCCATGCTGCGGACAACCGCGATGTTGTTGTACTTGCATATTGCCAGAAGGTAGCTTAACTGCTCGATTACCGGTTCCGGCAGGAAGATGGTTACGTCCTTGCCAAATTTGTCAAGGAGGAGCGCGAAGGCGACCAGCGACGCGCTGCAGTCGGCGTCGGGGTTTTTGTGGCCCAGCAGCAGGAACGAGTCCCGGGCGAAGATCTCCCCGATGATCCGGTTGCTGATGCGCCGCTTCTCGGCAATGGTGCGTATCTCGGTTTTGTAGGGATTGTCCGCCCGTCCCGCCGGTTTCCGGGCGATGATGGCCCGGTCCCCGCCCGCTTCTTTCGCGGCGGCCTGCGCCTTATCCGCGGCGTCTTTCAGGCCCTCCGCGGTTTCGGCATGTTCCGGTGCGGACGCTATGCCGATGCTGAGGGTGATGACGGCATCCGGGTGTTCGGGAAACGTGATATACCGTACTTTCCCCGCCATCGCGTTGCAGAGCTTCAGCGCGGTTCCCGCGTTGGTGTCCGGCAGCAGGAAGGCGAACCTTTCGCTCCCAAATCTGAATAGAACATCATTGCTCAAAAAAACTTTTTTGAAGAGGGCGGAACATGCGGCCAGCGCCTCTGCGGGAAAGGCGCCGCCTGAGTGTTTGGCAGATGCAAGCCCATGATCGAGGGCGGCGATGACAAGGGAAAGCGGTTTCCCTTCGATCTTTGCCCGTGCTATGCGAACAGGAAAAATTTCGTCAAAGACCTGAAGGTTAAAGAGGCCGGTTACGTCGTCGGCAATGGCCCGTTTGCAGGCGTCTTCCCCCCAGCGCGCCAGTTCTGAAGCCATCAGCCCCGCCGCCGCTATCCGTCCGGAAATTACGCCCGCCATGCGGGACATGATCTTCGCCGCGATTTCGCCGTGCAGGTTTATAAGGGAATCAAAGTTATCCCGGCTTAGGGAAACAAGCCGGCAGTCCTCCAGGGCGATACAGGACGCGCCGTGGGGACTGCGGTCCAGGAAGTCCAGGCCCCCCGCGCAGGCGCCCGCCGGAAAAACATCCGCCGGATACGCTTCGCCCTTTGGGCCCAGCCCCGTTGTACCGGCAGCCCCTTCAAGGACGGCGTAGACAGCGTTTCCTTCACCGCCCCGCCGGTAAATGACATCGCCTTTCCGGCAGCGCAGCTCCGTTAATTCCGCCGCCAGGGTATCCAATTCCGCATCACTCAAATCGGTAAAAAGTATATTTTCTTTAAGCGTATCAGTAAGGCCACGCATGGCGCTCTCCCCTCTCAATAACGGTATTATGTATGGCTTCAGGAAATCCTACACCTTCTCCTGGTTCTGGCTTGTGGCAAGCATCCTGTGCGCCAGGGCAATGAGTTCCCCCGCATCCCCGGCGTCTTGGGGATACGCAACGTTTCCGATGCCGACCGACAGATGAAACGTGGCCGAACTAGTAATGGTGGAGAGATCGAGGTTGTTCACCATGTCCTTGATATGCTCTGCAATGCCGCAGCCGGCATCCTTGTCCACGCCCGGAAACACGGCGGCAAAGGTACTTCCCTGATACCGGCAGACCATCGCCGGCTCCGCCGCCAGGCGCTTCAAGGTCCCGGTCAAAAGGATTATGGCCTCGTCCCCTGCATCGCGGCCATATTGGTCGTTCATCTCCTTAAGATTATCCGGCTTTATCATCATCAGGCTCACCGGCCTGTCCTTCAGGAGCAAAGGAAGCTGCTCACGGAGAAAGACCGCGTTAAAGAGGCCCGTGAGCATATCCTGGTAAAGCTGATTCCGCATATAAGCCACCCACCGCGCGTCCTCCGGGATAACCGCGTCTGCCCTGCGTATCCTGCCGGCCATAACCCGCAGACAGGAATCGAACAGCCGGGCCGCGGCAGCCGGATAGGCCCGCAGCAGGTCTTCCGGCGACCGTCCGCGGCAGGGGATCCTGATCAGCTCGCTGGGCAGAACGGCCCGCGCGTCGGCGTTCCGCACATTCCGCGTCAGCATATCCAGTTCCCCAAAAGAATCCCCGGCAACATACCGTGCCGCTTCCCGCTCCTGCCCGGTTTCCGTCGGCATGGTTATCACAACCCCGCCATCATTCACGATAAAAAAGGCGCCGTTGTCTTCGCCTTTCCTGAAAACGGCGCTCCCCGGGGGAAAATATTCCAGGGAAGAAAATTCGGCCAGGGCCTTTCGTGATTGTTCGTCCCAGGTTTCAAAAAACTTGATTCCCGAAAGAATATTCGCATGGGCAGAAAAATTCATGAAATTGAGTATAAAACATGTTGAAAAAATCTACAACACAAGCCGCTACGGGGCTCCGCCCCGAAAGTAATTGCTTTTTTCCGAAATTGGGTAAAAACGGAGAGGGCTTCCTGCCATCGGGTTCCTGGCGTTTTTACTCCAGGGATGTTTTAACTCTGTCACCCCGATTCCCCCGGAATCGGGGGATGCCCCAGCTTCCTTCACCGTTGACGTCGTCATCGGTGCGGGCACCCAGGGCCGCGCCCTTACCGGACCCAGTGCGAACCGGATAAAGGGGACGGCCGGGGAGAGTATCCGCAACTTCATCCAGCTTGTCGTGGTGGAGAAGGATAGCGGGGCGATTACCATATGCGTTTACCTAAATAGTTGGCAAAACAGTTCTCATCTGATAAACTGAGGGCATGAGAGAAGAAAACTATACATTCGAAGATATGGCGGCGATACTACCGGAGCAGTGGAGAGAAAA